>NZ_RJOH01000016.1:0-43017 GCF_003942995.1 Streptococcus mitis
AGCTGAAGCTACTGCACTTGTTGACGCTGAAGCTGAAGCTACTGCACTAGTAGATGCTGAAGCTGAAGCCACTGCACTAGTCGATGCTGAAGCTGAAGCCACNGCACTTGTTGACGCTGAAGCTGAAGCCACTGCACTAGTNGATGCTGAAGCTGAAGCCACTGCACTAGTNGATGCTGAAGCTGAAGCCACCGCACTTGTTGACGCTGAAGCTGAAGCCACTGCACTAGTNGATGCTGAAGCTGAAGCCACCGCACTTGTTGACGCTGAAGCTGAAGCCACTGCGCTAGTCGATGCTGAAGCACTTGCTACCGCACTTGTTGACGCTGAAGCTGAAGCCACTGCGCTAGTCGATGCTGAAGCTGAAGCTACTGCACTTGTTGACGCTGAAGCACTTGCTACCGCACTTGTTGATGCTGAAGCTGAAGCCACCGCACTTGTTGACGCTGAAGCTGAAGCCACTGCACTAGTAGATGCTGAAGCTGAAGCCACCGCACTTGTTGACGCTGAAGCTGAAGCCACTGCACTNGTTGACGCTGAAGCTGAAGCNACTGCACTAGTAGATGCTGAAGCTGAAGCCACCGCACTTGTTGACGCTGAAGCTGAAGCTACTGCACTTGTTGACGCTGAAGCTGAAGCTACTGCACTTGTTGACGCTGAAGCTGAAGCTACTGCACTTGTTGACGCTGAAGCTGAAGCCACTGCGCTAGTCGATGCTGAAGCACTTGCTACCGCACTTGTTGACGCTGAAGCTGAAGCCACTGCACTAGTCGATGCTGAAGCTGAAGCTACTGCACTTGTTGACGCTGAAGCACTTGCTACCGCACTTGTTGACGCTGAAGCTGAAGCCACTGCACTAGTCGATGCTGAAGCTGAAGCCACCGCACTTGTTGACGCTGAAGCTGAAGCCACTGCACTAGTCGATGCTGAAGCTGAAGCCACCGCACTTGTTGACGCTGAAGCTGAAGCTACTGCACTTGTTGATGCTGAGGCTGAGGCTACTGCGCTTGTTGACGCTGAGGCTGAAGCTACCGCACTAGTTGACGCTGAAGCTGAAGCTACTGCGCTTGTTGATGCTGAGGCTGAAGCCACCGCGCTTGTTGAAGCTGAGGCTGAAGCTACTGCGCTTGTTGACGCTGAAGCTGAGGCTACTGCACTTGTTGATGCTGAGGCTGAAGCTACCGCACTAGTTGACGCTGAAGCTGAAGCTACTGCGCTAGTCGAAGCTGAGGCTGAAGCCACCGCGCTTGTTGAAGCTGAGGCTGAAGCTACTGCGCTTGTTGACGCTGAAGCTGAGGCTACTGCACTTGTCGACGCTGAGGCACTTGCTACCGCACTCGTTGACGCTGAGGCACTTGCTACCGCACTTGTCGATGCTGAGGCTGAGGCTACTGCGCTAGTTGATGCTGAGGCACTTGCTACTGCACTTGTTGATGCTGAAGCTGAGGCTACTGCGCTTGTTGATGCTGAGGCACTTGCTACCGCACTTGTCGATGCTGAAGCTGAAGCTACCGCACTCGTTGACGCTGAGGCACTTGCTACTGCACTTGTTGACGCTGAGGCTGAAGCCACCGCGCTTGTTGACGCTGAGGCTGAAGCTACTGCGCTTGTTGACGCTGAAGCTGAAGCCACCGCGCTTGTTGACGCTGAAGCTGAAGCTACTGCGCTTGTTGACGCTGAAGCTGAGGCTACTGCACTTGTTGACGCTGAAGCTGAAGCTACTGCGCTAGTAGAAGCTGAGGCTGAAGCTACTGCACTCGTTGATGCTGAGGCTGAAGCTACTGCGCTTGTTGACGCTGATGCTGAAGCCACCGCGCTTGTTGAGGCTGAAGCTGAGGCTACCGCACTCGTTGACGCTGAAGCTGAGGCTACCGCACTCGTTGACGCTGAAGCTGAGGCTACTGCACTTGTTGAGGCTGAAGCTGAGGCTACCGCACTCGTTGACGCTGAGGCTGAGGCCACCGCACTTGTCGATGCTGAAGCTGAAGCTACCGCGCTTGTAGACGCTGAAGCTGAGGCTACTGCACTTGTTGACGCTGAGGCTGAAGCTACCGCGCTTGTTGACGCTGAAGCTGAAGCTACTGCGCTAGTCGAAGCTGAAGCACTTGCTACTGCACTCGTTGATGCTGAAGCTGAAGCTACTGCACTTGTTGACGCTGAGGCTGAAGCTACCGCACTCGTTGACGCTGATGCACTTGCTACCGCGCTTGTTGAAGCTGAAGCTGAGGCTACTGCACTTGTTGAGGCTGAGGCTGAAGCTACTGCGCTTGTTGAAGCTGAGGCTGAAGCTACTGCACTTGTTGACGCTGAGACTGAGGCTACTGCACTTGTTGACGCTGAAGCTGACGCGCTTGTACTTGCTGATTTCGATCTATAGTCCGAGTCAGATAAGTCTGGTTTTACTGTATTCGTTGTACCATCCTTATAAGTAATGGTCACAGTACCATCATTTGATATTTCATAGTCTTGTATACGGTTTGCATCTTGTGGATTTGATGCTTTTACCGCTGCAAGAATCTTTTGTTTATCATCTTCTGATGGAGTTGTCGTATTACTTACTTGAACTGTCGCTGGCACTTTACCTGGGAATTTTTCACTTAATTTCCCTTGTACAATTTTAAATGTAGTGTCTCTATTTTCATTTTCAGAAAGGTCTTTTGTACGAATCTCACGTGACCAAATATTTCCTGGTTCATATCTTTGATTTGCGTTGTATGTACCTTCAATTGTCAACGTAGCTGGCTTCGTAGAAGTAGCCTCTCTCGAATCTCCAGTGATATTGGTAATCTTTCCATTAGAATTATGATTAGTATCTGTCATGTTAGTTGTGACAGTCCTACCATCCCATACTTCTAGATTACGAATCTTACCACTGTTATCCGTAGTTTTCACAACAAATCGATATTCATCCCCAGCGTAAAGTTCATATCCACTAGCAGTACGTCCGTTTTCGTCATTAGCATCATTACGAACAGCTTTCTTAGGTTGATCAACCCATTTGTCCCCATTTTTGACTTGAAGAACAACTTCTACATTTGGTTTTTCAGTTTCCTTAGTAATTGTCTTAGAAGTTGTGGCAGAAGTTAGAGTCTCAGTTCCTCCAGCAGGATTACTTACAACCTTCTCTTGTTTAACCGTTACATCGCCTGTAGGCAACAAGCCATTATTGGCATCAGTAACCCGTTTCAAATCAGTTGAATCAAAGGTTACACTTGTACCAGTGGCCTGTTTAGGAATTGTCTGACCGGCGATAGTTAAAGTTACGGTAGCTCCCGGTGTTACATTCGTTACCACAATCGAACGGTTTGGCAAACCACCTTTTTCATTGACAGAATCATCTGCTATTTCAGGTGCTTGTGGATTTACCCTCACAGTAACAGGGACATTTTGTTTAACTCTGACACCTGTTGAGTCTAGAGGTAACTCTACCTCCACTTGTTTGGTAAAGGTTCCAACTGTCGTAAGTGACGGCGCACCACCAACCCACTTGTAATTAGTGTTTGTTGCGTTAAAGTCTGGAGTTCCTTCTAATCTCGTAACCGCTTCTTTAGGATTTGCTACAGCTTGTTTATAAGCTGGTTCATTGGTTTTATTCTGCGTAAAAGTATAAGAACGATTTGTTCCAAATTTATAAACATCATGAACAACATCAACGGTCTTACTTAGTTTAGTAGTATCGCCAGCACCTGTACGACCAACAGGATAAGTAAAGGTGACTTGGTAATTGTGTCGACCTGTTTCCGCTGTACTAATCGGTGAATTTGCTACAGGCTGCCCATTTTTTCTCCAAGTTTGACTAGCTCCACTTGGGTAATCACCGTCTCCTTGCTTGTTGACATAATCATGCCATAAGTTACCATTATGAGGAGCTGTACCTTGAATATCATTCACAGGTCCTTTAGGGGCAATCGTAGCCAAGACCTTATAGTTGACCGTCACATCATCGGTTGAACCATCCGAATAAGTAACACGCGCAACAGCACTCTTTGTCCCAGTAGTCGAATTGTCAATCGTATTTGTCCATTTAACCGTCGCTCCTGCAGGCAGAGATTTACCACCTTCAAGTTGAACAAAGTTAGCTGCATTTCCCAAGTCTTCTGCTGTTTCACCCGCATAGGTATAAATAGTGTCTACTTTAGAAACCGCATTATACTTATCCGTTTGATCCTTGACAACAAACTTGATGTAACCTTCGTTATTATCAGTACTATTTGATGTATTCTGGTTATCCGTAGTTACGAGCTTACGTTCTGTAAATGCCCCTTTTTGTAGACTTTTATTTAGGGTACCTGTCAAGGTAATCGTAGCATTATCTTGGTTTGTCGTAGAAGTGATGGTATTAGAACGTGTTACCCCAGTGAAACCACCGTAATCATTAGCAGTTCCACTACCAGTTCCATCACTGGTCCCATCAGGTCTAGTAAACTTCAATGAATTGAGTTTTCCAGAGTCATCCGTCGCTTTTAAGGTAATATTAACCGGTTCGTTTCGATATAGATAGATTTCTTTCGTTGCCGGATTGTCATAAGGAATAACTAACTTAGGACGTTCGTTGACTGTTACTGACTGTGGAATGTCATCACTCTTCGTTCCGTCCTTGTAGACTATTTTTGCTGTACCATTGGCCTGAACTTCAATATCCTTAATACGATATGTCTGCTGATTATTTTTAGCATAGATAGCAGCCTTTACAGCATTCTTTTCAGTCTCCGTCAGGCTATTCTTGTTTACAACAGGCGTGAACTCAGGATTTTTTACAGTAAATTCCGGTTCATACTTGTAACGCTCATTCAAAGGACGTTGCTTGATAAAGAAGTTTCCTGTACTGTTATCCCCCGGAATCGTAACGTTCCCTGCTTTATCTGTTGCTACTGCATTACGGCGCCATTCATTTTTAGGAGCATAAGTCAAATCATCTTTCATATGCCCAGTTGCAGTTATGACTGCCGGATTAGACTCAGTCGCAACGAGATTCCCATTTGGATCTGATAGAGAAGTAGCTGTCCCAGTCCCATAATTGGTATCTCCAAAGATGTTTTGAGCCATTTCTGACGCTGGTCTATTACCATCAGCCTGTGCTACAAGTTTAAACTCACTCAGTTTTCCCTTATTATCTACGGCTTTCATTTCAAAACCGATATCATCACCTGCATAGTAATAGTAATATTTATCTCCTGCTATAGCTCCTGTTTCTGCAGCTAGAGGTTTACCATTACGGGTCGCAGTAACGGTTATTACTGGAGGTATTTTTTCCTTCTCTAAAGAAGCATTGATTGTGCTTGATGTACCATCACGATAAGTAACTGTAATGGTGCCATCAGTATCAACTTCAATTTTCGACTTAGTTCCAGGATATGATAAAGTCAACTTCCCATTTTCAGCATAAGATAAATTTGATTGTGTACCAGCTTTTACTACATCTTGATTAGACAATAAATCATTTTTATTGGCCTCATTGTGGATAAAGTTATTATATACTTCCTTCACTTCATCTGGTGTCAAATGGTCCAAATCAGAAACCTGAACAGTATCTCCACTTTGAACATTATGACGCTCATTGAAACCTTTGATGGTGTAGGTAAGAGTAGTCTCAGATGATCTACCAACCCAATCTGATGCACCAATACGATAGCTATAGGTTTTTCCTACTACAGCGGATGCCTCACCGTTACCTACAGTACCTGATATACCTGTTGCAATATTTTCAAATTCTTTGGGCTGATTTATAAATGGAGTTTGACCTCTAGGATTGTATGGATTATAGTTTGGGTTTGGTCTATTAAGAATTTCACCCATCCTTTCCCCACCAAAAGTAACTCCAGGAATCGCCTCTCCACCAAGAATTCCATATGAATAAATTCTAGATCCATTTTTTAAGATAGACATTTCATGGACGAAATAATCATCATTATAGACGTCAAAATGAGTTCCATTATTATTCTTGATAATTGGACCTGATTTACTCACAGAAGGTGGTGGTGTCGGTTTTGTTTCATTATAGCCCGTTGGAACACTTGCCGATTGAACTGCCGAACCATTCCCTGGAGTATTTTCATAAATAGGAGCAGAACTTACTTGAACCTGCATATTGGCAGTCGCAGTCGGAACATTATTATCGTATTTAACTCTTACTACAACTTGTCCCTCTAAATTCCGGTTTTGGCCATGACGATAACTATAACCTGCCTCTAAACCATGTGCATATGTTTTTTCCATTGAACTACCGTTAAAGGTCGCACTTTGGACATGTCCACCTTTACCGACTTCGATTTTTACACCGACATGACTCAAAGCACTATCAGCATGGACATTCATAGTGTAAGTAGCGATACCAGTAGCCTTATCAAAAGTAGCAGTTGGACTACTTACATTCATACGGCCATCGCCCTGCTGAGGAGCCCAACTTGCTCGAAGAGAAGCATCGCGCAACATCGGTTTCCCATTTCGTGCATCACGCGCACCTGAATGGGCTCTCAAAACAGCATTGGCAATGGAATTACGAGCTACGGTTGCTTTTTGCACCACTGCTGTCAAATCACTAGTTGGATCAGCCAAGGCCTTTTCAATTTCAGTTACCGCAGCGTTGACCTTAGTGATAGCTGAGTCAGTATTTGGTAAACCAACAGCTTTAGCTAGGTACTCACCCATCTCAGCTGAAAGTTTTGTCAACTTCTTACGATTGTCATCTTGTTGCTTATCTGAAACTTCCGCTGTTGCGATAGCACCAGCAGTAACTCCTACGATACTAGTCGTGGTAGAAGTTGATTGAGCAGCGCTCGCACTAACCTTCCCATCAATTTCAGTTGCCTTCAGTAGAGCAGAATCAATTTTAAGGCCAGTTGATTCTTTTGATACAGAAGCATCTCGGTCAGTTGCTGGCGCAGAAGTGCTCTGTTCACCCGATAAACTAGCCACCAACGAGAAACTACCCGGCTCACTTGTTGTTTGACTAATACTAGTAGAGCTGCTGACAGATGCACTATTCGAAGTACTTGCTGAGGCACTGGCAGAAGTACTCGTCGAAGCACTGGCTGACGAACTCTTAGATACAGATTCTGACATCGAAGTGCTTTCGCTCAAAGAAGTAGACAAGCTAGCAGAATTCTCTGAATTACTTACAGATGTCGTACCCAAAACTACTGTATCATTTGTAACCAAAAGATCTGGATTTTCCAGTGTTTTTTCCACGGCTACTGTTTCATTTGCAAACACTTTTGTTTGAGTAGCAACAGTACCACCTAAAACAGCCCCTGTGGCAGCAATCCCCTTGATAATATCCAGACCTGTAATAGAAGGATTCACTTTATCCTCTACTACTTCTGTCATGACTTGAGTCGTGTCTACACCACCGCGCAAGACCTTGAACAAACCAAAAAGAGAGGTTGAAGCTCGCAACCAATGTTTCCCTGATTTGATCAACTTATACCGCGTCACTCGGTCGGTTTCTCTATACTCACCTTTCTGACGTCTAAAAAACATGTTTCACTCCTTCGTTCTTACTTAAAAGCGGACAATCCACCCAATTCTAATCATACTTTAACAGTATACTCTAAGCGCAAACGATAGTCAAGATATTATATTGTTTTTTTCAAAAAAAATACGAGGTTCCAAATCTATTTATATATGAAAAAGTCATTTCTATAATAGGAACCCCTCCAAAAAGAATCAAACCTATTTTAACATTCCCTTCTTTTAAATTCATACTATAAAAATAAAACTATAACAGAGACCATGACATCAACAAACTTACCTCCCTGAGCGTTCTTATATTTCATATTTTAAAAACAAAAAAGCTGTGAATCATGACATCCACAGCAGTTACCGATTTTTACACCACGACACGGAGTTTGACAAATCGATTCCATTTACAAAACGAAGTTAGTGAGGCAGTTAACTAGTTCGCCAAATAGCGACTAGCGTCCAACAATTAGGAACTTTAGTTCCAATTGTTGGTACTGAGTTACATCTTTTCCTCCAACTCTACGTCTGGATACTTATCTGCAAACCAGCGGAGGGCAAAGTCATTTTCAAAGAGGAAGACTGGTTGGTCAAAACGGTCTTTGGCCAAGATATTTCGGCTTGATGACATGCGTTCATCTAGGTCCTCAGGCTTAATCCAACGAACGGTCTTTTTACCCATTGGGCTCATGACTACTTCCGCATTGTACTCGCCTTCCATACGGTGCTTAAAGACTTCAAACTGGAGTTGACCTACCGCTCCCAGCATGTACTCACCTGTTTGGTAATTCTTATAAAGCTGAATAGCACCTTCTTGCACCAATTGCTCAATCCCCTTGTGGAAGGATTTTTGCTTCATGACATTCTTAGCAGAAACTTTCATGAAAATTTCAGGTGTAAAGGTTGGGAGTGGTTCAAACTCAAACTTGTTTTTTCCAACTGTTAAAGTGTCCCCAACCTGATAAGTACCTGTATCGTAAACCCCGATAATATCACCTGCCACGGCATTGGTCACATTCTCACGACTTTCCGCCATAAACTGAGTAACATTAGATAGTTTGGCACCCTTACCAGTACGAGGCAGATTGACACTCATCCCGCGCTCAAACTCACCCGAAACGATACGGACAAAGGCAATACGGTCACGGTGACGAGGGTCCATGTTGGCTTGGATTTTAAAGACAAATCCTGAGAAATCCTTGTCGTAAGGATCCACAATTTCACCGTCTGTTTTCTTGTGACCATGTGGTTCTGGAGCAAACTTAAGGAAGGTTTCAAGGAAGGTTTGCACGCCAAAGTTAGTAAGAGCTGAACCGAAGAAGACTGGCGTCAATTCTCCAGCTAGAATAGCTTCCTCTGAAAACTCATTTCCAGCTTCATTTAAAAGCTCAATATCATCCTTGACTTGCTCGTAGAAAGGATTACTACCAAAAAGCTTGTCCCCATCTTCTAGACTAGCGAAACGCTCATCCCCCTTGTAGAGCTCCAAGCGTTGGTTATAGAGATCATACAAGCCCTCAAAGGCTTTCCCCATCCCGATTGGCCAGTTCATTGGGTAACTAGCAATGCCCAAGACTTCTTCCAATTCTTGCAAGAGATCCAGCGGCTCACGACCGTCACGGTCCAGCTTGTTCATAAAGGTGAAGACTGGAATGCCACGGTGTTTCACAACCTCAAATAATTTCTTGGTTTGGGCCTCGATACCCTTGGCAGAGTCCACAACCATAACTGCAGCATCCACCGCCATCAAGGTACGATAGGTATCTTCTGAGAAGTCCTCGTGCCCTGGCGTGTCGAGGATATTCACGCGCTTGCCATCGTAGTCAAATTGCATAACAGATGAAGTAACGGAAATCCCACGTTGCTTCTCGATATCCATCCAGTCAGACTTGGCAAAAGTCCCTGTTTTCTTTCCTTTTACGGTACCAGCCTCACGAATCTCACCCCCAAAGTAGAGCAACTGCTCAGTAATGGTTGTTTTCCCCGCGTCAGGGTGGGAGATGATAGCAAAGGTACGACGTTTCTTAATTTCTTCTTGAATATTCATAAGTTCTCTTTCTTTGATTCTCTATTTTTCTTGTTTCAATAGCTAAGAATGATTTTTACATTGGATTTTACCATTCCTTTCAACACTCCATTATATCGGATTTTGAGTAGTTTTTCAATTGCTCATCCGATGAAAAAAGTTAGCTAGAGCACCGATTTCACCTGGTTTCTCTTTTTCCACCGTTTTTTGAATAAGATATCAAAAAGAACCAGAGCCAGTGAAAGAATAACGGACACAAGTAGGTACTTTAGCCACAAAGGAGCATCAGGAATAAAAGGTGTCTTATTTAACAGGCCATAATTCCCACCAGTCACCTGATTAACCCCAACTAGAAAGAGATTGAGGATAAAGGTATAGGCTACAATCATATATTTCTTGAGTAGGCTCTTGTCATAGTGATTCATCAAGTAGACCAAGGAGTTCACCAAAAGAGCATAGTGCCCAATTAAGAATGAAAAGCTAGTAATATGCGGAAAATCATAGGGATCAAAAACGGGGTAAACCAGTGCAAAGACCGCTCCACTTGCTCCTAAAAGAGCAAAATACTGCTTGCTTCGCCATTTATCTGGCAAGAAAACCACCGCAAACATAGCTAAACGGCAATGATAAAAAGGGAGACTATTAGAAAAGGGAATACCAAAACCAACATACCAGCTATAAAGAGCTAGCAACTGGAGGACCTGAACCCCCTTAAACAAGAGGACAAATTTGGGATTTTTGTGATAAGCAAGTGCCCCATAAATACAAAGCACTAAGACAAGCATCATAACCCCATACCAAAAAAGCGAAATAGGAGGAGGGACCGTCTGAGATCTGGTGATAAATTGATGGAACATGTTCCTATCCTAACTCTTATTTTTTCTTTTTTCTAGTTTAACCATTATAGCGAATTAAAAACGATTTTTCAATTTCTATTTTATATCAGACGCTGCTAAAGTATAACAATTCCACTTGCAATTTTTAAAATAAATGTTACAATGAATATAGAAAAAGGTGTTGCGTCAACAACACCCCACAAAGCCATTTAAGACGGTGGCTGTAATTACATAACTAAAAATAGCTCGTTAACTCGCCAAAGTTAGGACGGCTATTTTTTTGTCTCTTTTACCAATTCAAGGATGAACTTTAGGAGCGTGATAACAAAGTTACCAGCTACAAACATGAGTATCAAAGCCTCAAAGGGAGGCAAATCTGGTTACTACTTTCTACTAAATACTCTTCGAAAATCAAATTCAAACTGCGTCAGCTTCTCCTTGCCGTACTCAAGTACAGTCTGCGGCTAGCTTCCTAGTTTGCTCTTTGATTTTCATTGAGTATAAGATTTTACAGGTTCTGCACATAAGCATCACCATCCTTTCGATTTCGTAACCACCGTCTTCACTTCTCTGTTAAACTATTGTACCATATATTTTCCCCTTTGAAATCCGCTTTTCAAATAAATCATCAAAACCCGTTCTCCATCCTATACCTGTCTTTTTTCATCTTTCCTTCCCTTATTTATAGGAAAATATGGTAAAATAGAACAGACTAAAAATCATCATTTCACGAAAGGATGCAAGATGAAAATTACGCAAGAAGAGGTAACACACGTTGCCAATCTTTCAAAATTAAGATTCTCTGAAGAAGAAACTGCTGCCTTTGCGACAACCTTGTCTAAAATTGTTGACATGGTTGAATTGCTGGGCGAAGTTGACACAACTGGTGTCGCACCTACTACGACTATGGCTGACCGTAAGACCGTACTCCGCCCTGATGTGGCTGAAGAAGGAACCGACCGCGATCGCTTGTTTAAAAACGTACCTGAAAAAGACAACTACTATATCAAGGTACCAGCTATCCTAGACGATGGAGGAGATGCCTAATGACTTTTAATAACAAAACTATTGAAGACTTGCACAACCTCCTTGTCTCTAAGGAAATTTCAGCAACTGAATTGACCCAAGCAACGCTTGAAGATATCCAATCTCGCGAGACAGCTATCAACGCTTTTGTTACCATCGCTGAGGAGCAAGCCCTTGCGCAAGCTAAAGCTATTGATGAAGCAGGAATCGATGCTGATAATGCCCTCTCAGGAATTCCACTTGCAGTTAAGGATAACATCTCTACTGATGGTATTCTCACAACTGCTGCTTCAAAAATGCTCTACAACTATGAGCCTATTTTTGATGCGACAGCCGTTTCCAATGCAAAAGCGAAAGGCATGATTGTCGTCGGAAAGACCAACATGGACGAATTTGCCATGGGTGGTTCAGGTGAAACTTCTCACTACGGAGCAACTAAAAACGCTTGGGACCACAGCAAGGTTCCTGGTGGTTCATCAAGTGGTTCGGCCGCAGCTGTAGCGTCAGGGCAAGTCCGCTTATCACTTGGTTCTGATACTGGTGGTTCTATCCGCCAACCTGCTGCCTTTAACGGGATTGTTGGTCTCAAACCAACCTACGGAACAGTTTCACGTTTCGGTCTCATTGCCTTTGGTAGCTCATTAGACCAGATTGGACCTTTTGCTCCTACTGTTAGGGAAAATGCCCTCTTGCTCAATGCGATTGCCAGCGAAGATGCCAAAGACTCTACTTCTGCCCCTGTCCGCATTGCCGACTTTACTTCAAAAATCGGTCAAGACATCAAGGGTATGAAAATTGCTTTACCTAAGGAATACCTAGGCGAAGGGATTGACCCAGAGGTTAAGGAAACCATTCTGAATGCTGCTAAGCACTTTGAAAAACTTGGTGCTATCGTTGAAGAAGTCAGCCTTCCTCACTCTAAATACGGTGTGGCAGTTTACTACATCATCGCTTCATCAGAAGCTTCCTCAAACTTGCAACGCTTTGACGGTATCCGTTACGGCTATCGTGCAGAGGATGCAACCAATCTTGATGAAATCTATGTAAACAGCCGTAGCCAAGGTTTCGGTGAAGAAGTGAAACGACGTATCATGCTAGGTACTTTCAGCCTTTCATCAGGTTACTACGATGCTTACTACAAGAAGGCTGGTCAAGTCCGTACCCTCATCATTCAAGATTTCGAAAACGTCTTTGCGGATTATGACCTGATTTTGGGTCCAACCGCTCCAAGTGTTGCCTACGATTTGGACTCACTCAACCACGACCCAGTTGCCATGTACTTGGCTGACCTTTTGACCATCCCAGTCAATTTGGCAGGTCTCCCAGGAATTTCGATTCCAGCTGGATTCGCTCAAGGTCTGCCTGTTGGTCTACAATTAATTGGTCCTAAGTATTCTGAGGAAACCATTTACCAAGTTGCTACTGCTTTTGAAGCAACAACAGACTACCACAAACAACAACCCGTGATTTTTGGAGGTGATAACTAATGAACTTTGAAACAGTCATTGGACTTGAAGTCCACGTAGAGCTCAACACCAATTCAAAAATCTTCTCACCTACTTCTGCCCACTTCGGAAATGACCAAAATGCCAACACTAACGTGATTGACTGGTCTTTCCCAGGAGTACTTCCGGTTCTCAACAAAGGTGTTGTTGATGCAGGTATCAAGGCAGCTCTTGCCCTCAACATGGACATCCACAAAAAGATGCACTTTGACCGCAAGAACTACTTCTACCCTGATAATCCCAAAGCCTACCAAATTTCTCAGTTTGATGAGCCAATCGGCTATAATGGCTGGATTGAAGTGGAACTAGAAGACGGTACAACTAAGAAAATCGGTATCGAACGTGCCCACCTAGAGGAAGACGCTGGTAAAAACACCCATGGTACAGATGGCTACTCTTATGTTGACCTCAACCGCCAAGGGGTGCCATTGATTGAGATTGTATCTGAAGCTGACATGCGTTCTCCTGAAGAAGCCTACGCTTATCTAACAGCCCTCAAGGAAGTTATCCAGTACGCTGGTATTTCTGACGTTAAGATGGAAGAAGGTTCTATGCGTGTGGATGCCAATATCTCTCTTCGCCCTTATGGTCAAGAGAAATTCGGTACCAAGACAGAGTTGAAAAACCTCAACTCCTTCTCAAACGTTCGTAAAGGTCTTGAATACGAAGTCCAACGTCAAGCTGAAATCCTTCGCTCAGGGGGTCAAATCCGCCAAGAAACACGCCGTTACGATGAAGCTAACAAAGCAACTATCCTCATGCGTGTCAAGGAAGGCGCTGCTGACTACCGCTACTTCCCAGAACCAGACCTACCCCTCTTTGAAATTTCAGATGAGTGGATTGAGGAAATGCGAACTGAATTACCAGAGTTTCCAAAAGAACGCCGTGCTCGCTACGTCTCTGACCTCGGCTTGTCAGACTACGATGCTAGCCAGTTGACTGCAAATAAAGTCACTTCTGACTTCTTTGAAAAAGCTGTTGCTCTTGGTGGTGATGCCAAACAAGTCTCTAACTGGCTCCAAGGGGAAGTCGCTCAGTTCTTGAACGCTGAAGGCAAGACACTAGAACAAATCGAATTGACACCAGAAAACTTGGTTGAAATGATTGCCATCATCGAAGACGGTACTATCTCTTCTAAGATTGCTAAGAAAGTCTTTGTTCACCTTGCTAAAAATGGCGGTGGCGCGCGTGACTACGTTGAAAAAGCTGGTATGGTCCAAATCTCAGATCCAGCTATCTTGATTCCGATCATCCACCAAGTCTTTGCGGATAACGAAGCCGCAGTTGCCGACTTCAAGTCAGGCAAACGCAACGCAGACAAAGCCTTCACAGGCTTCCTTATGAAAGCAACCAAAGGACAAGCCAACCCACAAGTCGCCCTTAAACTCCTTGCCCAGGAATTAGCAAAGTTGAAAGAAGATTAATATGTAAAAGAAACCAGCCCTGAGGTTGGTTTTTTCTCCCCTACCATCTCCCAATAACTATTTTGGCTTTATTTCCAGAAGATTTTATGGTAAAATGAAGAGTAATAATATTTATTAAAGAGGTAAAAACATGATTGAAGCAAGCAAATTGAAAGCTGGTATGACATTTGAAACTGCAGACGGAAAATTGATCCGCGTTTTGGAAGCTAGCCACCACAAACCAGGTAAAGGAAACACGATCATGCGTATGAAATTGCGTGATGTCCGTACTGGTTCTACTTTTGACACAAGCTACCGTCCAGAAGAAAAATTCGAACAAGCTATTATCGAAACTGTTCCAGCTCAATACTTGTACAAAATGGATGAAACTGCCTACTTCATGAACACTGAAACTTACGACCAATATGAAATTCCAGTCGTAAACGTTGAAAATGAATTGCTTTACATACTTGAAAACTCTGATGTGAAAATCCAATTCTACGGAACTGAAGTAATCGGTGTAACTGTACCAACTACTGTTGAATTGACAGTTGCTGAAACACAACCATCTATCAAAGGTGCTACTGTTACAGGTTCTGGTAAACCAGCAACTATGGAAACTGGACTTGTTGTCAACGTTCCAGACTTCATCGAAGCTGGACAAAAATTGATCATCAACACTGCAGAAGGAACTTACGTTTCTCGTGCCTAATCTCTAGAAAGAGGTCATTCTATGGGAATTGAAGAACAATTTGGCGAAATCGTTATCGCTCCACGTGTACTTGAAAAAATCATTGCCATTGCAACTGCTAAAGTTGAAGGTGTCCACTCATTTTCAAATAAATCCGTATCTGATACCCTATCAAAACTCTCTCTTGGTCGTGGTGTCTACTTAAAAGAAAGCAACGAAGAGCTAACTGCTGACATTTATCTCTATCTTGAGTACGGTGTGAAAGTACCAAAAGTTGCTCTCGCTATTCAAAAAGCAGTTAAAGATGCTGTCCGAGATATGGCTGATGTTGAACTTGCTGCTGTCAACATCCATGTTGCAGGAATCGTTCCAGATAAAACACCAAAACCTGAGTTGAAAGATCTATTTAACGAGGACTTCCTCAATGACTAGTCCATTATTAGAATCTAGACGTGAACTGCGTAAATGCGCTTTTCAAGCTCTCATGAGCCTTGAATTTGACGCAGATATGGAAACAGCTTGTCGCTTTGCCTACACACATGACCGTGAAGATGAAGATGTGCAAATTCCTGCCTTTCTTCTGAACTTGGTTTCTGGCGTTCAAGCTCAAAAAGACGAGTTGGATAAACAAATCAACCAGCACCTCAGGTCAGGCTGGACAGTTGAACGCTTGACCTTGGTCGAAAAAAACTTACTACGCTTAGGAATCTTTGAAATCACATCATTTGATACACCTCAGCTGGTAGCAGTCAATGAAGCCATTGAGCTTGCTAAGAATTTTTCAGATCAAAAATCAGCCCGTTTTATCAATGGACTGCTTAGTCAATTTGTAACTGAAGAAAATGAATAATCGAAAAGGTGTTTGGTTTTCCAAGCACCTTTTACTTCGTCCTTGATACAGAGTAAGAACCACATAAAAACTAGAACTGACTGCCAGTTCTAGTTTTTATGTATTCTGAGGTATTAGTATTTTCTAAATCGTTGGTAACGCTCTTCCAACAACGCTTCTAACGGTTTTTGCGAAAGTCTAGCTAGCTCAGCTTGAAGTTCTTTTTTAACATTCTTAATCAGTTCTTTACTAGAAAGCCCTGCTTCAGAAATCACCTTATCTACCACGTCCATTTCTAGCAGTTCATGTGATGTGATTTTCATCAACTCTGCTGCTTCCATGGCACGAGTTCCGTCCTTCCATAGAATGGAAGCAAAGCCTTCTGGGCTGAGAATGGCATAGATAGAATTTTCCAGCATCCAAACACAGTCTGCGACTGCTAGAGCCAGAGCCCCACCAGAACCCCCTTCACCTATAATGATGGCGATAATCGGAACTTTCAGGTCACTCATTTCCATGAGATTGCGAGCGATAGCTTCCCCTTGACCACGTTCTTCCGCTCCCACACCAGGATAGGCACCTGCAGTATTGATAAATGTCACAACTGGACGACCAAACTTTTCAGCCTGTTTCATCAAACGAAGGGCCTTGCGGTAGCCTTCTGGATGCGGTTGGCCAAAATTCCGTTTGAGGTTGTCTTGCAAACTCTTGCCTTTTTGGATACCAACCACTGTTACAGCTTGGTCTCCAAGCCAGCCGATACCACCAACAACCGCACCATCATCACGAAAAGAACGGTCACCGTGTAATTGGATAAAGTCATCAAAAATGCCTGTTGCAAAGTCCAAGGTTGTCAAGCGACTCTGCTCACGCGCTTCTCTGACTATTTTTGCAATATTCATCTAGGACCCCCTCCATGCAATCTGACTAGGCTAGCAATCGTATCTGGCAAGTCTCTTCTTTTGACAATAGCATCCACAAAGCCATGTTCCAATAGGAATTCTGCCTTTTGGAAATCCTCAGGCAAGCTTTCACGAACCGTATTTTCAATGACACGACGCCCAGCAAAACCGACCAAGCTCTGTGGTTCAGCTAGAATAATATCGCCTTCCATAGCGAAAGAAGCTGTCACACCACCTGTCGTTGGATCTGTTAAAATGGTCAGGTAAAAGAGACCAGCATTTGAATGGCGTTTAACCGCTGCAGAAATCTTGGCCATCTGCATGAGACTCATGATTCCTTCCTGCATACGGGCGCCACCAGAGGCTGTGAAGAGGACAACTGGCAATTGTTCGACAGTCGCATACTCAAACAATCGAGTGATTTTTTCACCTACAACCGTACCCATAGAAGCCATGATAAAGTTGGAATCCATAATCCCAAGAGCCACAGTCTGACCTTTAATAAGAGCTGTTCCTGTCACAACGGCTTCATCCAGACCTGTTTTTTCACGCATAGCTTCTAGTTTCTTTTGATAACCAGGGAAATGCAAGGGATCCTTGCTTTCAATCCCTGTAAACAATTCCTTGAAGGTTCCCATATCAATCGTCAAAGCCAAGCGTTCTTGGGCAGAAATACGAAAGGTGTAGCTACAATGTGGACAGATACGCTCACTTCCCAGATCCTTCTGATAAATGGTATGCTTACAACCCGGACACTGGGAGAATAATTCATCTGGAACCTCTGGCTTGGCTTGAGGTTTTTCCCTAACCGAACGATTGGGATTGATTCGAATATACTTATCTTTTTTACTAAATAGAGCCATTGATTCCCCTTTTCGGTTTAAACTCTTGAAGTCATTTTATTCTTTTTCTTGATATTTAGGTAAGAAGGTTTCCATCAAGAAGGAAGTATCGTAATCTCCAGCAATGACATTGCGATCTGAAATGAGGTCAAGCTGGAAATCTGCATTGGTCTGCACTCCTTCAATCTCTAGTTCATAGAGGGCACGTTGCATTTTCATCAAGGCATCAAAACGATTTTCTCCATGAACGATGATTTTAGCAATCATACTATCATAATAGGGTGGTATGGTATAGCCTGGATAAACTGCTGAATCCACGCGCAAGCCAACTCCACCACTTGGTAGATAGAGATTAGTAATCTTACCTGGACTTGGAGCAAAGTTGAAGGCTGGATTTTCTGCATTGATCCGACACTCGATGGCATGACCGCGTAGGACAATATCTTCTTGCTTAACAGACAGAGGCTGACCTGCCGCAATGCGAATCTGTTCCTTAACGATATCCACACCTGAAACAAATTCTGTTACCGGATGCTCTACCTGAACACGTGTATTCATTTCCATGAAATAGAAGTTTCCACTGGCTTCATCAAGAAGAAACTCAATGGTCCCTGCATTCTCATAACCAACAGACTCTGCAGCTCGAACAGCAGCAGAACCAATTTCATTGCGTAGCGTTTTGCCAATTGCAATCGAAGGACTTTCTTCTAAAACCTTTTGGTTATTCCGTTGAAGAGAACAATCCCGTTCCCCCAAGTGAATCACATGTCCGTGTTCATCTCCTAGGATTTGAACCTCGATGTGACGAGCTGGATAGATAACCCGTTCAATGTACATGGCACCATTGCCATAATTGGCCTTGGCTTCACTAGATGCTGTTTCAAAGGCTGAAACAAGATCTTCTGGTTTTTCAACCTTACGAATCCCTTTACCACCTCCACCTGCTGAAGCCTTGAGCATAACAGGATAGCCAATTTTTTCAGCAACAATCAAAGCTTCTTCAGAGTTATGCACTTCTCCATCCGAACCTGGAATGACAGGCACGCCTGCTTTGATCATCTGAGCACGCGCATTGATTTTATCCCCCATCATATCCATGACATGACCAGATGGACCGATAAACTTGATACCAACTTCTTCACACATGGTTGCAAATTTGGAATTTTCACTGAGAAATCCAAAACCAGGGTGAATGGCTTCTGCCTCAGTCAAGACTGCAGCTGATAGAACAGCATTGATATTAAGATAAGACTCTGTAGCCTTACCAGGACCGATACAAACCGCCTCATCTGCCAAAAGCGTATGAAGGGCTTCCTTATCGGCAGTTGAATAGACCGCTACCGTCGCAATCCCCAATTCACGTGCCGCACGGATAATGCGAACCGCAATTTCACCACGATTGGCAATTAAAATTTTTCGAAACATGGAGAACCTCCTTAGTTCCCTATTGCAAAGGTAAGAGTACCACTGGCCGCAAGCTTGCCATCCACTTCAGCCTTTGCTTCAACTACAGCAATCGTGCCACGACGTTTGACAAAAGTCGCTGTCATAACCAATTGGTCGCCTGGTACAACTTGCTTCTTGAACTTAACCTTGTCCATACCAGCGTAAAAGACTAGTTTACCTTTATTTTCAGGTTTTGATAACTCCAAGACACCAGCTGTTTGCGCCAAGGCTTCCATGATTAGAACACCTGGCATAACTGGATATTGAGGGAAATGACCGTTAAAGAAGGGTTCGTTGATGGTCACATTTTTGATGGCAACAATGGTATCCTCACTCACTTCCAAGACACGGTCCACTAGGAGCATAGGATAACGGTGGGGAAGGGCTTCTTTGATTCCTTGAATATCGATCATTTGATACGTACCAATCCTTTACCAAACTCAACCATTTCTTCATTAGAAACGAGAATTTCCGTTACCACACCATCCTTAGGTGCTGGAATTTCATTCATGACTTTCATAGCTTCGATGATCACCAATGTTTGACCTTTTTTGACACTATCACCAACTGTGACGAAGGCAGGTTTATCAGGACCAGCAGCCAAGTAAGCCACCCCAACAAGCGGGCTCTCTACAACATCTCCCTCAGCAACCACACTTGCTTCAGCTGAAGCAGGAACTTCTTCCACTACAGTTTCTGCTGGAGCAGATGAAGGAGCTACTGGACTTGGTGTTGCTAGAACGGGCGCTGGAGCGACTTGAGATGCAACTTGAGATACAAGTCTAGCTTCATTCTTGCTAAACTCCAACTCATCCGTCCCATTCTTATAAGAAAATTCTCTTAAACTTGATTGGTCAAATTGGGCCATCAAGTCTTTAATATCGTTTAAATTCATACTTACTTATTCTCCCAACGTTTGAAAGCAAGAACTGCATTGTGGCCACCAAAACCAAAAGTATTTGAAATAGCGTATGGAATTTCTTGCTCCAAGCCTTGTCCATAAACGACATTGGCTTCGATATAATCTGATACTTCACTTGTCCCAGCTGTCATTGGTACAAAGTTATGACGCATAGCCTCGATTGTTACGATAGCTTCTACTGCACCTGCAGCTCCCAGCAAATGTCCTGTGAAAGACTTAGTTGATGATACAGGTACTTCCTTACCAAGAACAGCCACGATCGCACCACTTTCTCCTTTTTCATTAGCAGGAGTTGACGTTCCGTGAGCATTGACATAGGCTACTTGCTCTGGAGAAATGTCAGCTTCTTCCAAGGCTAGTTTAATGGCCTTGATTGCTCCCTGACCTTCTGGATGAGGAGAAGTCATATGGTAGGCATCACAGGTATTTCCGTAACCAACCACTTCAGCAAGGATAGTAGCCCCACGTTTTTCAGCGTGTTCAAGGCTTTCAAGAACCAACATCCCAGAACCTTCTCCCATAACAAAACCGTTACGGTCCTTATCAAATGGAATGGAAGCACGAGTTGGGTCCTCTGTAGTTGAGAGAGCAGTTAGGGCTTGGAAACCAGCAATAGCAAAAGGTGTGATAGAGGCTTCTGAACCACCTACCAACATAACGTCTTGGAAACCAAATTTAATTGAGCGGAAGGCATCCCCAATCGCGTCATTTGATGAAGCGCAGGCAGTATTGATAGATTTACAAACACCGTTTGCTCCAAAACGCATAGCAACATTTCCTGAAGCCATATTTGGCAAGGCTTTTGGAAGGGTCAATGGTTTCACACGTTTTGGTCCTTTGTCATGGAGGCGAAGCACTTGATCTTCAATTTCTTTGATTCCACCAATACCAGAGGCCACGATTACACCAAAACGATCTTTATCAAGAGCCTCTACATCAAGACCTGCATGATTGACAGCTTCTTGAGCCGCATACAAGGCATATAAAGAATAGTTATCAAAACGATTGGTATCTTTCTTAACAAAGTATTTATCAAAAGGAAAATCTTGGATTTCTGCTGCATTATGCACATCAAAGTCACTATGATCAAATTTTGTAATTGGACCAATTCCGATTTTTCCAGTTGTCAAACTATTCCAAAATTCTTCTGGTGTATTTCCGATTGGAGATGTTACTCCATAACCTGTTACTACTACGCGATTTAGTTTCATCTTTTTCACCTCTAGCTTCTGCTACATACTTAAGCCACCATCAATGGCAACTACTTGACCAGTTAGATAATCTTGGCCTGCTAAAAATACTGTCAAATCTGCAACCTGCTCTGCTTGCCCAAATTCTTTCATAGGAATTTGTGCCAGCATAGCATCTTTTACCTTATCCGATAGAACTGCTGTCATATCGGACTCAATCATTCCAGGTGCAATAGCATTAACCCTGATATTGCGATTGGCCACTTCACGCGCCACAGATTTGGTAAAACCAATCAAACCAGCCTTAGAAGCTGCATAGTTAGCTTGACCGATATTTCCCATCAAACCAACAACACTAGACATATTAATGATAGCACCTTCTCTGGCTTTCATCATCGGTTTTAAGACTGATTGTGTCATGTTAAAGGCACCAGTCAAGTTAACCTTGAGCACTTTTTCAAAATCCGCTTCTGTCATCTTGAGCATAAGGGTATCTTGGGTAATACCTGCATTGTTGACCAAAACATCTACTGAACCCAGCTCTGCAATAGCTTGATCAACCATACGCTTAGCGTCTGCAAAATCTGACACGTCTCCTGATATAGGAACCACCTTGACACCATAGTTTGAAAACTCGGCTAGCAAGTCCTCTGAGATTGTCCCACGACTGTTTAAAACAATATTGGCTCCTGCCTGAGCAAACTTGTGGGCAATGGCAAGACCAATTCCACGACTCGAACCTGTAATAAAGATATTTTTATTTTTTAGTTGCATTCTTTTCTCCTGTTTTCTCTTGTATTTATGGGAGAAGGGATTACTTGTTTTCTAGCAAAGTTTCCAAACTAGCCTGATCTTCAACATTGGCTAGTTTAGCTGTCTTATCAATTTTTTTGACAAAGCCTGACAAGACTTTCCCCGGTCCAATCTCGATAAAGTTAGTTACGCCTGCTTCTTGCATAACTGCAATACTTTCATAGAAACGAACTGGCTCTTTGACCTGACGCGTCAAGAGTTGAGCAATGTCTTCTTTTTGCATAACTGCAGCTTCTGTATTGCCAACTAGAGGACAAGTAAAATCTGAAAAACTTACCTGAGCTAGAGTTTCAGCTAGTTTCTGGCTAGCAGGCTCAAGGAGAGCGGTATGAAAAGGTCCTGAAACCTTAAGAGGAATCAAGCGTTTAGCTCCTGCTTCCCGCAAGAGTTCTACAGCTCGATCAACTGCAGCCACTTCTCCTCCAATCACAATTTGTGCAGGTGTATTATAGTTGGCTGGAGTAACCACTCCAAGTTCAGAAGCTTTTTGACAGACTTCTTCAATGATCTCTACTGGCGTATTGAGAACTGCTACCATCTTGCCAGAGCCAGTAGGAGCCGCTTCTTCCATATAGGCGCCACGCTTAGCAACCAAGGCTACCGCATCTTCAAAATCCAAGGCACCGCTGGCCACTAAGGCAGAGTATTCTCCAAGAGACAAACCAGCAACCATATCAGGTTGATAGCCCTTTTCTTGCAATAAACGATAGATAGCAACTGAAGTTGCTAAAATAGCTGGTTGCGTATAGCGGGTCTGATTGAGTTTTTCTTCTTCTGTATCAATAAGATAACGCAAATCATAACCGAGTACCTGACTCGCTTGATCAATCGTTTCTTTGACAATCGGATACTGATTATAGAGTTCCCGTCCCATACCTAGATACTGGGCACCTTGACCAGCAAATAAAAAGGCTGTTTTAGTCATTTCTTACAACTCCTGCCCAACGAGAGGCTTCTTCTTGAATTTTCTTAGCTGCTCCGTAATACAAATCTTTTAGGATTTCTTCAACGGTTTCTTCTTTGGAAACAAGGCCTGCAATTTGACCTGCCATAACAGATCCACCATCCACATCTCCGTGAACAACCGCTTTGGCTAGAGCACCTGCTCCCATTTGTTCAAAAATTTCCAAATCTGGATTTTCTTGTTTAAAAGCATCTTTTTCAGCTTGTTCAAAATCACGAGTCAACTGATTTTTAATCGCACGAACAGCATGTCCAAAGTGTTGAGCTGAAATCGTAGTATCAATATCTCTAGCTTTTAAAATTTTCGCCTTATAATTTGGATGGGCATTAGACTCTTTTGCAACGACAAAACGAGTTCCAACCTGAACAGCCTCTGCACCTAGCATAAAGCCAGCTGCAACACCTTCACCATCCGCAATCCCTCCTGCAGCAATAACTGGAATAGATACAGCAGCAGCAACCTGGCGAACCAAGGTCATGGTTGTTAATTTACCGATATGCCCCCCGGCCTCCATTCCTTCTGCAATAACAGCATCCGCACCGATTTTTTCCATGCGTTTAGCTAGGGCAACACTTGGTACAACAGGAATAACCGTAATACCAGCTTCATGGAAACGTTCCATGTATTTGCTTGGATTTCCTGCGCCTGTTGTAACTACCTTAACCCCTTCCTCGATAACGAGATCTACAATATCTTCCACGAAGGGAGACAAGAGCATGATGTTGACACCAAAGGGTTTATCAGTCAATGATTTGATTTTATCAATATTTGCCTTGACAACTTCTTTAGGGGCATTCCCCCCACCGATAATCCCTAGTCCTCCAGCCTTGGAAACAGCTCCTGCCAAATCACCATCAGCAACCCAGGCCATTCCTCCTTGGAAAATAGGATAATCAATGTTCAATAATTCTGTAATACGTGTTTTCATAGTGCCTCCATCGTTTCTTGCTTACGTAATAGTTCGATACCGTCATAATTTGACGATCAAACTATTGCCTAAACAAGAGGGAGCGGGTTTCCCTACTCCTTCTATTTATATTCTGTTTATTTTGTTTGCTCTTCAACGTAGGCAACCAAGTCACCAACTGTTTTCAAGTCATCTTCTGCTTCGATTTGGATATCAAAAGCATCTTCAATTTCTGAGATTACTTGGAACAAGTCCAATGAATCTGCGTCCAAATCATCAAAAGTTGATTCAAGTGTTACTTCTGATGCGTCTTTTCCAAGTTCTTCAACGATAATTTCTTGTACTTTTTCAAATACTGCCATGATAGGACTCCTTTAAAATAAATAGTTTTTTTATAACAATGTGTTCACCACATGATTACCTAAATTGTAAGAATGAGCGTGCCCCAGGTCAAGCCTCCACCGAAGCCTGATAAAAGAACAGTCTGGCTACTATCTAAACGGATGAGGCCTTGTTCTACACACTCTGAAAGTAAAATCGGGATACTGGCTGCACTGGTGTTGCCATATTCCATCATATTGGCTGGAAGTTTATCTCGGTTAACACCGATTTTTCTAGCCATTTTATCCAAAATACGGTCATTAGCCTGATGAAGTAGCAGATAATCCAAGTTTGTCGCCTCTATAGGAGATTCATCAATAGTCTGCTTGATAGACTTGGCTACATCCCGAATAGCAAAATCAAAGACCGCGCGCCCATCCATCTTCAAAAATGAATCTGCATTTTCTTGATCTGAAAACGGAGAATGCAAGCCTGAATGTCCATAAGTTAGACACTCGCTACGACTCCCATCACTATTGAGACTCTCAGCCAAAAAATGCTCTTTCTCGCTAGCTTCTAGCAAGACTCCACCAGCACCATCTCCAAACAAAACAGCTGTTGATCGGTCTGACCAATCGACTGCTTTAGACAGGGTTTCACTACCAATCACCAAGCCCTTTTGAAAGCGACCAGAAGCGATAAACTTTTCAGCAGTTGATAAGGCAAATACAAATCCACTGCAAGCTGCTGTTAGGTCAAAAGCAAAGGCCTTATTAGCACCAATATTGGCTTGGACACGAGCAGCTGTAGAGGGCATCATAGAATCTGGAGTAATAGTAGCTAGAATGATAAAATCCAGCTCTTCTCCTGTGATTTCAGCTTTTGCCATCAGTTTCTGAGCAACCTCTGTAGCCAAATCACTAGTAGATTCTGTTCTTGAAATATGTCTTTGACGTATTCCCGTCCGACTTGAAATCCACTCATCATTGGTATCCATAATCTGAGCCAAATCATGATTTGTAACCACTTGCTCTGGCACATAATGAGCAACCTGGCTTATTTTTGCAAAAGCCATTATCTCAAATCCTCCAAAAATTGATAAAGATTGGTCAGGCCTTTGCTCATAACCTCAATTTCTTGCTTACTCATACCATCGATGATTTTTTCAACCATGGCCTTGTGGAAGCGTTTATGTAGCCTATGAACCAAGCGACCTTTCTTTGTCAAATGCAGATGAACCACACGTCTATCATGTTCTGAACGAATGCGTTCAATGTAACCCTTGCGTTCGAGATTATTCAAACTAGTCGTAACTGTCCCAAGAGTCACCATCAACTCTTTTGACACTTGACTTGGTGTCACATCTGGGAATTTCCCAATCACATCAATCGTATGCATTTCTTTGATGGAGATATCTTTGAAACGACTACCCCTCAAGCTAACTTCCTCGATAACGAGGACATTGTTAAATATAGATGTTAAATATTCATTAATTCGTTGGTAGTCCAATCTTTCCTTCCCTCCTTTTCAAAAAAACTTTTAGAATCAAAACATTTGACAAGAGAATTATATCAAACTTCAAAGAATGGTGCAAGTATTTTTTTATTTTCCAGTAAATTTCGGTCTTCTTCTCTCCGAATGAGCCCGAACTCCCTCTTTGAAATCCTCTGTTTTGGCTAGTGATTCCTGTAGGTTCAGTTCTAAAACAGCATAATCTTGCCAATCTTTAAATTGGCTCTCCCAGACCAACTTCTTGATGGCTGCATAGGAATTAGCTGCCCCGCGTCTCAATTTTTTAAGAAGCTGTTCTCTCGTCTTTTCGAGTTTATCAGCTTCACAAACGCGGTAAACCAGCCCCCATTCTAAAGCTTTTTCTGCGGTCAGAGCCTCACCTGTCATAGCTAATTGAGCAGCACGCGTCACACCAATACTTCGACTCAAGAGATGAATTCCTCCTGCATCCGGAGCCAAGCCAACTCCAACAAAGGCTTGGATAAATTTAGCCTTATCCGTTGCCAGACAGAAATCTGCAGCAACAGCCATATTTGCTGCGGCACCTGCAACAGCCCCATCAACCTCCATCAAGACAGGTTTAGCAATTTGCTTGATTTTATAAGAAATAGTATTGACCAATTCTGCGATTTTCGTCAATGATGGAATATCATCCTCATCGACTGCTCGCTTCATCTCAACCAAATCTCCCCCAACAGAGAAGACTTTGCCATTCGCGTTGATCAAGACAAAATGCACAGCCGGATCCTCTTCTGCCAAAGTCAGAGCTTCTAAAATCTCCTCACACATAGGAATATGAAAACCATTCGCGACCTCAGGACGATTCAAGGTAAGGATTGCCAAATCCTCTTCAAGCTGATAAATAATGTGTTCCATCTGGACTCCTTTTTATTTTATAAGCAGTTTAAATTATTTTATTTCCAAAGTATATCTTTTTTACAATCAGAAAGCAAGAAAAAATCAACTGAAAGTGTCTCAGCCGATTATAAAGAATCGCTTTATCCTAGAAAGCATCTTATTTTCTTCATTGAAAAAAGGCTTTCTTTCTGCTATAATCGTATAAAATACTTACTTTAGGAGTTCTTATGAAGGTTGTTAAATTTGGAGGTAGCTCTCTTGCCTCTGCTAGTCAATTAGAAAAAGTTTTAAACATCGTCAAAAGCGATTTAGAGCGTCGTTTTGTCGTCGTTTCTGCGCCTGGTAAACGCAATGCTGAAGATACTAAGGTTACGGATGCCTTGATTAAATACTACCGCGACTATGTTGCTGGTAACGATATTAGCAAGAGCCAAAACTGGATTATCGACCGCTATGCTGCTATGGTTAGTGAACTAGGTCTTAAACCAACTGTGCTAGAAAAAATTTCAAAAAGTATTCGCGCCTTAGCTACTCTTCCTATCGAAGAAAACGAATTTCTCTACGATACTTTCCTAGCAGCCGGTGAAAATAACAATGCTAAATTGATTGCCGCCTACTTTAATCAAAACGGGATCGATGCACGCTATGTGCACCCTAGAGAAGCTGGTATTGTGGTCACAAGTGAACCTGGTCACGCTCGCATCATTCCATCAAGTTATGACAAGATTGAAGAATTGACAAATGCAAATGAAGTCCTTGTCATTCCTGGTTTCTTTGGAGTTACCAAGGAAAATCAAATCTGTACCTTCTCACGTGGAGGATCAGACATTACAGGTTCTATCATTGCTGCCGGTGTTAAGGCAGACCTCTATGAAAACTTTACGGATGTTGATGGTATCTTTGCGGCTCACCCAGGAATCATTCACCAACCACACTCTATCCCAGAGTTGACCTACCGTGAAATGCGTGAGTTGGCCTATGCAGGCTTCTCAGTCCTTCATGACGAAGCCCTTCTTCCTGCCTACCGAGGAAAAATTCCTCTAGTTATCAAGAATACCAACAATCCTGACCATCCAGGTACTCGTATCGTTCTAAAACACAGTAATGATGAATTCCCAGTTGTGGGAATTGCTGGTGACTCAGGCTTTGTCAGCATCAACATGTCGAAATACCTCATGAACCGTGAGGTTGGATTTGGTCGCAAGGTCCTGCAAATCCTTGAAGATCTTAACATCGGTTGGGAACATATGCCAACAGGTATCGACGATCTTTCGATCATCCTCCGTTCTCGCGAACTAACTCCTATCAAGGAAGAAGAAATCCTTCGTCAGTTGGTTCAAAAGGCTGAAGTAGACCATGCAGAAATCGAACACGACCTTTCAATCATTATGATTGTTGGAGAAAAAATGAAGAGCCATATCGGAGTAACTGCTACTGCGACACGTGCTTTATCTGAAAATAAGATCAACATCCAGATGATGTCTCAAGGTTCTAGTGAAGTGTCTATCATGTTTGTTGTCCATAAGGACCAAGAGAAAGCAGCTATTAAAGCCCTCTACAATGCCTTTTTTGGAGAAAGTAAGGAAGACTAAGCATGGCTCAATCACTTAACAAAACAGTGCTCCTCAATACGACAGGCACTTCCTATCTCTCTATAGCTGGGAAAGTTGGGAAATTTCTTATTGGGGATCAGGCTCTTGAATTTTACCCAGATGTCAACGTCGAACAATTTATCCAAATTCCTTGGAGCCATATCAACCAAATTGGAGCTAATGTCACTGGTCGCAAAATCAGTCGCCACTTCGAAGTCTTTACAGACAGAGGAAAATTCCTCTTTGCTTCAAAAGACTCAGGTGCCATTCTTAAAATTGCTCGCGAAAAACTGGGCAATGACAAGGTCGTCAAACTTCCGACCCTGATTCAAACCATTAGTCAAAAATTTAAAAATCTATTTGCAAAAAAGTAGAAACTTTAGTATAATCATAGCAACGGATAAGTAGGTTATCTTCTTCTTTCAGAAAGTCTGCGGGTGCTGCGAGCAGATAGGAGGGATAGGTGAAATTCTACCGTTAGTAACAATTGCATACACAATCAAGTGCACTCCTGTGAAGTTGGATGGAACCGTGGCCCTGCCACTCCAACGCTTTGTCAGGTGTGCTTTTTTCATAAAGGAGTTCTTATGTTAGATATCAAACGTATTCGTACAGACTTTGATGCTGTCGCAGAAAAACTGGCTACACGTGGTGTAGATGCTGCTGTCTTAAACGAGATGAAAGAAATCGATGCTAAACGTCGTGATATTTTAGTCAAGGTTGAAACTCTCAAAGCTGAACGTAACACAGTTTCAGCTGAGATTGCCCAAGCTAAGCGCAACAAGGAAAATGCAGATGACAAGATTGCTGCCATGCAAACTCTATCTGCTGAAGTCAAAGCTTTGGACGCTGAATTGGCAGACATCGATGCTAAATTGACAGAATTTACCACTACTTTTCCAAACATTCCAGCTGACAGCGTTCCTGTTGGAGCTGACGAAGATGACAATGTGGAAGTTCGCCGTTGGGGCACTCCACGCGAGTTCGATTTCGAGCCAAAAGCTCACTGGGATCTTGGTGAAGATCTTGGTATCCTTGACTGGGAACGCGGTGGCAAGGTAACAGGAGCTCGCTTCCTCTTCTATAAAGGACTCGGTGCTCGTTTGGAACGTGCTATCTATAACTTTATGTTGGATGAACATGGAAAAGAAGGCTACACTGAAGTCATCACACCTTACATGGTTAACCATGACTCTATGTTTGGTACTGGTCAATATCCAAAATTCAAGGAAGATACTTTTGAACTCAGCGACAGCAATTACGTCCTTATTCCTACAGCTGAAGTTCCTCTGACAAACTACTACCGTGATGAAATCCTTGATGGTAAAGAACTGCCAATCTACTTCACTGCTATGAGCCCTTCATTCCGTTCTGAGGCTGGTTCAGCTGGTCGTGATACTCGTGGCTTGATTCGTTTGCACCAATTCCACAAGGTTGAAATGGTTAAATTTGCCAAGCCAGAAGAATCTTACGAAGAATTGGAAAAAATGACAGCCAACGCTGAAAATATCCTTCAAAAACTGAACCTTCCATACCGTGTCGTTGCTCTCTCTACAGGAGATATGGGCTTCTCAGCTGCTAAAACTTACGACTTGGAAGTTTGGATTCCAGCACAAAATACCTACCGTGAAATCTCAAGTTGTTCAAATACAGAAGATTTCCAAGCCCGTCGCGCCCAAATCCGTTACCGTGATGAAGCAGATGGCAAGGTGAAATTACTCCATACCTTGAACGGTTCTGGACTTGCAGTTGGGCGTACAGTGGCTGCTATTCTTGAAAACTACCAAAATGAAGATGGTTCTGTGACCATCCCAGAAGCACTTCGTCCATACATGGGTGGAGCTGAAGTTATCAAACCATAAAAAAATAAGGTTTAGCTATTTCTAGCTAGACCTTTTTTCGTAACCAATTCAGATAAGCGCCTAATACAAAGAATAAAATAATTAAGCAAATAGTGGTTTCAGCCAGTACCAAATGATTCAAAAATGGAAGTTTCAAGATTCCCTGAGCCATCTTGAGCGAAGTAGCTGTGATAATGGTTGGGAAGGTGAGGGCTGAGAAGGCTGGTTGAAAACCTTGTTTTAAAATATTGGGCAGGCGAGTCAAAACAAAGAAAAAGAAGGATTGGGAAGCCAAAATCATCATAACTAAGAGCCAAGTCGGTAGGCTGGCTCCTCCAACTCTAACTAGAGAAGCCAAGAGTAGAGAAAAAGGAGCACAGTAGATCCCTTCTTGTCCCAGCATGGCTAGTGGAAGTGGATGTTTCTTTAAATCGCTATAAATAAGCGGATAGAGATAGAAGGTTAGGAGAAAACCAAAACTCAAGGTCGCATAGGCAATTTCTATGATGCCTACCAGAGGATAAGTCAAGGCTGCCACTGCTATCCCCACATAAAGCACCGTCCAGCTTGGAGTAGCATGAACCCTCCGCCCCGGACAGGCAAATTTAATTGTAAAACCAGCAATCAGGGCTACATCCAAGAGAAATGAAAACCACCAGAGTCCTTGCGCTACCAAAGGAAGATGAGGGAAGACGCGAAAAACATAAGTCGATAAAATCATCCCAGCCATGGGAAAGGTCGCCATTCCTGACAAAAGAGGAGGCTTGGTCAATTCTTGCTTAGTTTCCTTCCAATTAAAGAGATGCAAAAGCAGAAAGTAAATCCACAAAATCAAACCTGTCAGACTAAAAAGATGGGACAGAACCGGCAACGTATCTAAAATAAGATTTCCAGCTCCTGCCAAACCTAGCAAACAACCAGAAAATACCAAAGGGAGTTTTTTCATCCTAACCTCCAATAATCATGTTAGTTTCAGTATATCATAAAAGCGCTTAAATGAGGACTTAATACTCTTCGAAAATCAAATTCAAACCACGTCAGCGTCGCCTTACCGTACTCAAGTACAGCCTGCGGCTAGCTTCCTAGTTTGCTCTTTGATTTTCATTGAGTATAAAAAAAACGAAGCCCGTTGATTTCAGACTTCATTTTACTCAGATATGAATTAAGCATAAGGTTGCAATTCTGGATTAATTGGTGTATTGGCTAAATTGTTGGCATAGTTACAGAGGCTGGCTAGGCTGACCCCAAGAACCACGTCCAAGGCATTTTGTTGAGTGTAGCCAGCTTCTAAAAACTCAGCCAAGGCTTCATCACCTACACGACCCTTGGTATTAATTACCGCCAAAGTAAACTTAGCTAGGGTGTCCAATTTAGGATCTGTTTCAATTGGAGTACGATTGCGAAGGGCTTGCAGAAGATCATCGTTCATCTGGATTTGTTTAATTGAAAAGGCTGTGTGACCTGCGACGCAGAAGGCACAACCATTGGTCACGGCTGCCGTGATCTGCACCACTTCACGCTCAACGGGTGTCAGACTGTTGCGACGATTGATGGCTCCGACAGTACGGTAAGCCTCTAAAGCAGTCGGTGCATTAGCCAAGAGACCGATTAGGTTGGGAATATAGCCATTGTTATCTTTTTGTACTGTTTCAAGAACTTCTTTCACTTCTGCTGGTGCTGATTCGACTGTATGGATAGTAAATGTTGTCATCATAAAACCTCTTTTCGTTTTGTTGAAACCTAGTCTATCACAGATTCTATACCGTGCATAATATATATTTTAAATTGCACTGATAGAAATTTTTTATGAAAGCAAAAAATCACACGAGCTGTGTGATTCCATTATTTATTAAAATACTTTTTAGTCTCAGCAATAACGACTGGCGATAAAACTAAAAGGGCAATCAAGTTTGGCAGAGCCATCAAGGCATTGACAATATCTGCGATAATCCAAACCATATCCAACTCGATAAATCCTCCCAACAAGACCATGAGTACAAAGACCACACGGTAGAGCCAGATAAAGCGAACCCCAAAGAGAAACTCAAAACAACGTTCTCCGTAATAGTTCCAACCTAGAATCGTTGTAAAGGCAAAGAGAACAAGGAAGATTGTTAAGAGGGCAGGTCCAAAGTGTGAAAAGACTGTTGAGAAGGCTGACTGAGTCAAGGCAACTCCATTCAAATCACCGCTCCAAACACCAGTCACCAAGATGGTCAAACCAGTCAAGGTACAGATAATGAGGGTATCAATAAAGGTTCCTGTCATGGAAATCAAACCTTGCTCTACCGGTTCATTTGTCTTAGCCGCAGCAGCTGCAATGGGAGCAGAACCCAGACCAGATTCGTTCGAGAAAACACCTCGCGCTACACCATTTTGAATAGCCATTCGAATGCTAGCCCCAGCAAAACCACCCACCGCAGCAACTGGACTAAAAGCCGATGTCAAGATTAAAGCGATTGTGGCAGGAATTTTTCCAATATTAAAGAAAATAACTGTAAGAGTTCCTAAAATATAGATGATGGCCATAAAAGGAACAACAGTAGTTGAAACCTTTGAAATGGACTTGAGTCCACCAAAGACTGCAATTGCTACAAAGACAGACAACACAAGAGCTGTGATAGCTGGCGAAATAGTCGTTGTATTTTGGATAGATTCTGTAATCGAGTTGACTTGAGTGAAGGTCCCGATTCCCAACAAAGCTACTAGCACACCCGCCAGGGCAAAGAAGATAGCAAGGGGACGCCACTTTTCTCCCATCCCTAGAAGTATATAGTGCATTGGGCCTCCCGCTACTGCACCATGGTCGTCCTTGGTGCGGTATTTGATAGCCAAGAGCCCTTCAGCATACTTGGTAGCCATTCCAAAGAAAGCGGCCATCCACATCCAAAAGAGGGCTCCTGGTCCACCAACCTTGATAGCCGTCGCCACCCCGATAATATTTCCCGTACCCACTGTGGCTGCGAGGGCCGTACACAGTGCCGCAAAGCTGGATACATCGCCATGCCCCTTATCCTTGGTAAAAATAAGCTGGAAGGCCTTGGGCAGACGTAAAACCTGTAAAATCCCCAAACGAGCAGTTAGGTAAATTCCTGTTCCGACCAATAAAATCAGGAGGGGAGGTCCCCAAGCAAAAGCATCGATTGATTTAAGCAATTCTAACATTCTATTCTCCTATCTTTTCAACCCCAAAAGAAAGAGCACATGCAAGATACATGTACTCTGGAATGCTTAGATAAATGCTAAAAAGCGGTCTATCCTAGCTCTGTCCTTTTACCTGAGAGTTTGAGCAGTTACCTGCCTTGCCCCTTCGGTGCCTTTACGGTCTCTCCAGAGTTCCGTCCATTTACAGTCATGGAAAATCAAACGATTCTCCACTTCTATTAAACTTCATTCGGTGTTGGTATTTAATTGATTTTTATTTTACAAAAAATGTTGGCTTTTGTCAATGTGTTTTAAAAAATTCTTATTTGACTTTGTAGAAGAAGGATTGAGCATTCCCATGTGCGTGGGGTGCTATTAATTATTAAATCAATCTGTGTCACTCTTATTCTACACGATATAAGAATTGCTCTGGATCACCATGTAGCGGAAATGAAGCATGGAAGATGATTCTATCTTTACTAATATCCGAAGCATCCGTGACCACCTTACCCATAGATGTCCCATCCGGTATTCTAACACCTGCTGGTACAAACTTAATAAAGACTCCAAAATCTTTGGCCGAATAGCGAGCTATCAACAAACCATTTACCAATTCTGGTTCTGTAAGGTCAACTTTAAATCCCTCTGGTTCTATCAACCCATCTTTACTAAAGACTAAGTCTTCTCCTCCGTGACCATTACTCCATCTTCCCTCAATACTCGAAAAATCACCATTTTTTATGGCATTAATATCCATTTTTTTAGAAGCAGTTTTGCTAATTGAAGATGATGTCTCTGCCGGACCCTTATCTGCACTTGCCCCTCCAGGAAGTTTATCTGAAACTGACTTCCAGCTTAAGGTCTCTAAAGAAATGGGCGAACCGACACCAAGATCTGCTAGCTCTTGAGCTTCCTTGGACTTCACCAAGAACTTGCCGTCCTCACTAAATTGATAGTGGGCATAAATGTGACTCGTTGCTGTACCAGCCCCACGATAAAGTAGAGAATTATCTGGCAAAATACCGACTGTCATTCTCTCACCAATCTGGTCTAAACGATTTTCTTGATTGGTCAGACGAATCACCTTTCCATCTTTCAAAGTACGAATATCAAGTAAACTCTTTTCACCACTCTTCATTTCAAGAGAAAGCAAGAGTTCATCTACTCCGTCGTTATTCAAATCTGTCTTGTGGTAAACCACATCTGTGTAGAAACCTTGAGAAGACTTCACTTGACTAGCCAGAGGATTGACCTCCATACCGGTCGGCAAGGTACCTTTAGTTACTTTTTCATAGTCATCGAGAACCTTGTTATATTGGCTGTAATCTATCTCTGGACTCGATGCAGATGTATCTGATGTTGAGTCAGATGGTGTTTCTGCGCTTTTGTTCCAAGGTAAATACTGACAGCCTCCTAGAACTAGTGTCAGTAAAAGCATTGTTGCTAATAAAAACTTTTTCATATTACTCCCTTATCTAAGAGAAAGGAACCAGCCTGTGCTAATTCCTTTCGCTATTTTTATTTTATCAAAATATTGCCTATAAACAAATTATTTCCCGTTTCAATTTATTATAGGCAACTCTAACAAGCTATCGTTCTATTTCACCCACTTACCTGAGCCATCTACTTGGTAGCCATCTGGGGTACTTTCGTTGACTGCCATCTTACCATCTGATTTGAGATAATAGTCACCTACCCATTTATTACGAGCATAGCTTCCTTCTGATGTTAGGTAATAGTAAGAGCTAAAGCTGCTATCATAGACCCATTCGCTCTTAGCCATTTTACCATTTGATTTGAGGTAATAGCTACCTACCCAAGTATTACGGGCATAACTTCCTTCTGATGTTAGGTAGTAATATGAACCATAGTTTTTATCATAAATCCACTCGCTCTTAGCCATGTAGCCACCTGATTTAAGATAGTAGTTACCTGACCAAGCATTTTGAACAAAGTTACCTGAAGCATTTAGGTAGAAATATGAATTGTACTGAACATCAAAAATCCATTGATTAACTACTTTAACACCAGATTTATAGTAAGAAGAACCTGACCAACCAGTCTGAGCTGAGTTAGAGTTAGTGGTTTGTTTTGGAGTTTCAGTAGCTGTTGGTTTTTCCGTTTCTTTAGGAGTTGAAGAGTCTAGAGGATTGACATATTTTCCATCTTTAACGGTAAATATTACTGATTTACCACTAAACTTATGCAAGGTATCTCCTTCTTTACTTTCTCCATGAAATTGTAAGTAATATTCACCATCTGGAACATTTGCAAAATTAGTCCAATCTTGCTTTGTAATCGGAACAGATGATTTATCAAATCCTTGATTGAAAGTATCTTTTCTAGGGATTTGACCTGTCTTTGCATTTACAATATCTGCATATATATACAGAATATTTTACAGGTACATTTTCAACAGTCATATCTACATAGATACTTTTATTTTCTGAACCTGGTGTAATCTTAGATTTTACCTCATGATTCTCGATACGAGTAATTTCCGCATGCACTGTTTTCACTGAAAAAGGGAGAACTCCTGCTGTGTCAATATTTGACAATACTCCGACTGTTGAAAGTGCCAAAGCACATACTAATAATTTCTTTTTGTTCATGTTTTTAATTTCCTTTATTTTTAATCTTTATTTGTTTAAAGTGCAACATTTATCTATCCGACAAAACGATGATTCTTTACACGAAAGACAACTGATTGTCCATCGTATACCTTACCATCTTGTCCTTTTCCTTTGATAACAAAGCGATAACTGCCATCTGGAGTGGCACTAAAGAAGTGACGAGTTTGAAAGGCACGTAGACTTAGATTATATGTCACAGTAAACTGAGTTTGTGTAGAAACTGAACCTGTATTTGCATCAACTAAGGCAAAATCATAGTCTACTTTATAAGATGAAGATGGAGTACTAGGTAGAGCGATATCGATATAAGTCATAGCATCATTGACATGGTAAAGGCTTATGCCTAATGATGTTGCTTGTGAACTGCTAGCTGTAGAAGTCGTTCCCTGAGAGCGATTCCACTTGCCTGAGCCATCAACTTGATAACCATCTGGGGTACGTTCATTCACTGCCATCTTACCGTTTGACTTGAGATAATAGTCGCCTACCCAAGTATTACGAGCATAGCTACCTTCTGATGTTAAGTAATAGTAAGAACTGTAGTTATTGTCATAAATCCACTCACCTTTAGCCATCTTACCATTTGACTTGAGATAATAGTTGCCCACCCAAGTATTGCGGGCATAGTAGCCATCTGAGGTTAAGTAATAATAAGCTCCATAGTTCTTATCATAGATCCACTCCTTCTTAGCCATGTAGCCACCTGACTTAAGATAGTAATCACCTTCCCATGCATTTTGAACATAATTACCTGAAGCATCTAGGTAGAAGTAGGAATTATAGTTCTTATCGAAAATCCACTTACTGGTAACTTTAGTACCATTTTGGTAGTAGGACGAACCCGACCAGCCATCTTTTTGACTTGTTGTTGATTGGTTAGAAGTCTTTGGAATTGAGGCAGCTGTTGTTTTACCAGTCAGCTTCTTAACAGCATCTTTAAACTCTTCTACAGTCCCCTTCCACTCTATGTAATTTGCACCAGATTTATTCTCATTAGCTATATAGTTGCGATCAGATTCTTCGAAATAAGATAATTCTGGAGTAGTTTTTGTAGCAGAAATAATAGGACGATTAGCTGTACCTCTCCAATTTTTAAATACTTCTGAACCCTTCGGAACAAGAATATAGTATTTTGCAGATGGATTAATCGTCTGGGTGTCAGCCTGCACCGTTTGTGCTGAAAAAGGTAGAACTCCTGCTGTGTCTACAAGAGAGACAAGACCAAATGTTGCAGCCGCTAGGCTGGTTACTAAAACTGTTTTTGACTTCATTATCAAAAAACCTCCTTTAAATTTTTATTATTTACGCTTACAGTAAGGGATGGACTCTACTATATTTATGAAAAGAGTATCTGTGCTTATACTTTATTTGATTAGCAAATGAAATTTTTATGAAAAAAGTATACTTAATCTTTTTCCTAGTTATTAGACTAAAGACTTTCTATTTTATCATTTCCACCTACTCGTCAAATATGCCTTTTCTCCTATTGTCCAGTTCTGATCATAAGGATCTACTGACCATTTTGTTGCCAGTAAAAAAAATGGAAACTTACTGTAACCAATTTGAGCTTCTACTAGATCGGTGGTCGTATTATACCTTCTATCTCGTTTCCACTTACCAATTTTTTGACTTCTATTCCTATTCCAGATAAAAAGTTCCTCTGGAAGTGCATAAATTCTACCATCATGAGAACTCCCTTTCATTACAGGATAAAGGTACTGATGCAACTGATATTCACATCGCTTATTTAAGAGCCAATATCCTAGAATCATATAGAAGGGATTTATCTTTTCAAGAGGTAAGATAATTGGTAAAGGTAAAGCATTACTCACATCCACTGGTTTTGTAAGATACATTAACCATAACAATAATGATGAAAAATAAACTATAAATGTATGTAGTGGTATTCTATTCAAAACAATCATATATAATTTGTAATTCTTTATCTGTATCAAACAACGTCTTACATTAATACTGCCCACAATTATTTTATATAGAAAAATCACACAGAAGATAGGTAAAAAAATATATACAAAAATTAAGAAAGATGTTAAAACGATAAACTCAGCTATTCCAATAACAGCTGGATATTGAACTTTATATGTTTCAAAATCCTTTAATACAATGAACCATGGAGCGATAAAATACAAGCACGAGAATATTAGTAAAGCAATTTTTAAATAGAAAATATTCAAGAATTGACTTAATTTTAAAATGTTTGTTCTCATATAAATTCCAGCTCTCCTATCCATCCAATTTATCATTTCTTAAAACCATGACAATCTTAAAGCAGAATCCCCCCTATATTTGTTTAATAATTTGTAGGTATATATTAATCTGAACTTATTAAAATAATTTCTAATACTTCCTTCTACTTCCTTAGAAATATTTTACTGGATTGTATAAGTTCTAGTAAATTCAATTCGGCTCATATTATTCTTGAAATATAACTCATATAAAAAATCTATAACATCAAATCCTTTATTGTTTTTACATGATTTAGCGTTTCAAAAGCAAATTAAATGTCTGCCGAATCATCTGTCCACCAATTGTATCCCTAAACTTATCTTCCCTAGATAACTCATCTAACATCTCTTCTAGACTAACAGCCTTAATATGGCCTGGCCAAAAGACATTATCCAATCTACCTGCACCCTTATAGGTAGGCATCAAGACAACACGTGTTTCCAAGCGATAATATTTTAATAAATTTGCAAATTTATGGAAAAAGCTTTCTTCTGCATAAGACATGTTAGGGGACATTTTTTTAGGTCTGCCTATTTGAGCTCCTGTAGCACTGTCTATAGTGTACAATAAACCATCCGCTTCTCTATAAATCACATTTCCTGAAGCATAAAATTTTAAATCTACTAACCAAATCGTAGATCCAGAAACAATAACACAATCAATATCTGCATCTACCCTTTCATCTTCTAAATTGAGATTGTGAACAGACCAAAAGGTAACTAGTTTTTCTAAAAGCCCCTTTTTTTGTAATGCTTTAGCAAAATTGATTTCACCCTCTTGACCAAGATTAACTGCAGATTCATCGAATCCTGATTTATTCAATCCTTTTCCAGGTTCTCCAAACATCAATTCATGCTGATAAAGTTGATAATTCTTAAGCTTTTGTGGCTCAAATCCTGTCATTTTACCATTATGAGTTGCCTTGGAAATACTGGGAAGTTCACTATGTTTAGGTGTAGAAGGAGTAGGTGGTTCTGGAGAAACCTTAGCATTCTGTCTTCTGCCCCAAAGAAATCCTAATATAAAATATAGTATATTTCTGCGATGCTTAAAAAAGCGCAACAATTTCTCCACCTCCTAAAAAAATACCTTATTTAGCAATAGTCACTTTACTTGGTCTAAGAACCCTATTATTTAACAAATATCCTTTTTGCAATACTTCAACAATATTATTTTCACTTTGTTCATCAGTAGCTGCTACTGTATTAACAACCTCGTGCATACTGGGGTCAATCATACCACTATTATCAATAACTTGTAATCCATTCAATGAAAGAATTTGCAGCAGTTCTTCAGCAATTGAAGTAAGCAAATCTGATTTTTCTTCAGATGATTCAATACGATCAATAACTTGAAGAATCTGTTTCATAAATGGAGCAAATTTCTCACCCTTATCTAAATCCTGTCTATAGATTAAATACTGCTTCAGNTCTTCAATCAGACTATTTTTTGCTTTATCTTCTAATAAACGGCGTGTAATTAAAGATTCAATATCTTCAACTTTATCTACGATATACGAAACTTTTTCATGCAATACTTCTTCACTCATAAAAACTTTATCCTTTCTTTCTTCTATTTATTTGCCATCCTTTAGGGTAATTGTAATACAAGACAATATTTGATAACAATGCCAAACTTAATGCGTTACTAATCCAAAAGCTATTTACAAACTTATCAAAGAAACCACTCAAAAACCAATTGGCTGCAAAAACTAAGATGAACATGAGACATCCCATACCTTGTGAATGGCGTGTTGTGNCATAATTGATATAATTTTTATTTTCAATAAATTCATTGTAAAAATCATTATCTATAATTTTATTTTCAATCCCTAAACTTTGTGCCTTGGCCAAGTAAGCTTCTGCAATTCGAACACGCGCCTTATTATCTAAAACTGCTTCATTCTCATATTTTGTTCGATCAATATATTTTCTAAAGAAAGCCTCAACGTCTGTATCAGGTGCTTTTTTCATACGCTCTATCGTGATATCTAATAGTAACTTAAAATATACTTGCTGGAAATCTTTATTGTTACCATAGCGTTCGTTTAAGGTATCTAAATAATTCTCACACTCATCTTCAGATTTCAAAAATAGAATACCTGCATAATGTAGTTTATGCTCTAGTGAATCTGAAACATCTACTAATTTTCTTGCAAAATTATAGGCTTCCTCATTATCTCCAATTTCTCTATAAGAGCATGATAAAAGGTAATAAATATATTCTTCATTATTTTTATTTTCTTCTAAATAATGATCGTACAGATATCGAACATCTTTTACTGCCTGTTTATACTGATCAAATAAAAATAGTGATCTCCCCTTTTTCAAAAGATAAAAGGAATTATTAGATAGTTCAAAAGCTTCCTGATAATACTGAATTGCAAACTTTTGCTGATTCTTTTCACAATAAACATCACCTAACAAAGATAAGATATCTGCGTTTTTAGGTCTCAATCTATTAGCTTCACTAATAGCTAATTCTGCATCTGATAACTTTCTATCTTCAAGGCTAATCATAGCCTTGAAATACCAAACATCTGCATCATTTCGATTTATTTTTAAGGCTTCTTCAATGTAGGAATAAGCTAATGATTTCTTTCCTGAATAGAAGGCCTGTCTAGCTGAATCAAGATAGCTTGAATTTGAATGATTAGTTGGAGTCGAATCAGGGACTCCTTCAGAACTTTGTTTAGAATTTTCTAATTCCCTATCATATTTTTGTCTGGTTTCTTCACTTTCAAATACTTTTTCTGCCTGTGCAATGACTTCCATCTTTCTCTCAGCCATTGATCTTTGATCAATATTTGGTGAACCTGTCAACTGGCGATAGCGTCTTCTATTTGACTTGATACTTTTCTTGACATCATCTAATGAACTTGTTTCTGAAATCCCTAACTCTTCATAATAGTTTATGACCGACATTGTGTTCCTCCCCTAATCAATAGTTAAATCTTTTATTTTACGACTAGCTACTTCTACAGCACTTTTATCGAGATTTGCTTGTCTCTCTACTTCAAAAGTCCCTAATAAGTGATTATCCGAATCATGTACCTCTACAAAAACTGTTTGATCGACATCATAATGATAAGTTACCTTCAAAACCGTTCCTGCTGGCCAGTCACCCGGTAATTTAATGGTACTCTCTCCTATAACCGTAACAAATTGTGGATCCTCGTCATCCCCTTGAGTAACCTCTACTAACACATTTTGTTGATTATCAACAACTGTTGAAAAATACTCAGAGTACTTATTTGGTACCTTGGAATTTTTAGGAATAATAATTGTATTTCTTTTCACACCATTCGAAAGTGCCAAAGTTCCCAAGGCTTGAGAAGTGACATCCGAAACAACTAACTTTTCTGCTAATCCACGAACTGTTTCACTAACATCTGCACTTTCTGATTTATTAGCGATTTCCAATGCTGCCTGAATAGCTGCTCCTTGTGCTACAGCTTCATCTGGATTAATAGAATATACAATCTTCTTCCCAATTTTCTCTTCCAATTTTCTTTGTACCATTGGCATCCGAGTTGAACCACCTATTAATAGTACTTGGTCAATTTCATCCCATGACATTCCAGATTCTTCAACAACATCATCTAACAGCTCCTCTGTACGATTCATTAGACTTTTTGTTGCTTCTTCAAATTCTACACGTGTTATCGGAATTTTATAACTTTTTCCTTTATAGTCGAGAAAGACATTTGTTTTTTCTACAGTTGTTAGTCCTCTCTTTGTATTCTCTGATTTTTCACGAAGTAAGGCAGCAAAGTGTTCATCCGTATAAATATCCTCTGCTCCCTGTTCTTCCATCTTTTCAGCAATAATCATTGATAAGGCGTTATCAAAATCAAACCCTCCTAGATTACGATCTCCATCAGTGGCAATAACATCAAACTCGCCATCTTTTATTTTCATTAATGTGACGTCAAAAGTTCCACCACCTAAATCGTATACCAATACTGTCTCATTTTTTTCTGCTGATATACCGTATGCAAGTGCAGCGGCTGTCGGTTCATTTAAAACTCGTAAAACATTAAGTCCTGCAATTTCTCCAGCATGTTTCGTTGCTGTTCTACGGGCATCATCAAAATAAGCTGGAACAGTTATTACAACATCCTCTACTTTGTCACCAAGTGCATTTTCTGCTCCTTCTTTTAATCTTTTTAAAATGATTGCAGAAATTTCTTCTGCTGTATAAACAGTATCACTAGGAGAATCAAACTTCCAGTTTGGATTTCCCATCTGTCTTTTGACATACTGTACAACTGCTTCAGGACTACTTGCTGCCAAATTTTTAGCTTGAATACCAACAAGTGGTTCATCTTTCCCATCAAAATCCTGAAAGAATACGACAGATGGAGTTAAATTTTCACCATCTTGATTCAATAAAATTTGTGGTTGTCCAGTCTCTGATAATACAGATACTGCTGAATAAGTCGTTCCTAAATCAATTCCAATTGCTTTACTCATATTTCACTCCTAATCATTATTTGATTTAAACTGTGTTAGTACTTCTGTTAAAAACTCACAGTATTTTAACTCTGCATCAATCTTGCTCTGATTTTTCCCTAAAGTTCTAAGACTGCTAACTGTTAAATTACTAAGTTGAGCTCCTAATTTCTGCCCCAAGGACAAGTCCGATTCTCTAATTGATTCTCTAAATCTTTTATTATCTTCTGATATATAGTATTTTTTTAATTGTTTACTCTCACCTAAAGTATCTATAGTCAGAAGCTGTACTGATCCTTGGTTTTTTAAACGAAAACAAAACTTTACATAGTCTCTTTGATGATCTGGGTGCGAAATAACTAGACATTCTTCAATCTCTTTATTGAACAAACCGCCGAGTTTTATTTGTTCTTCATCAATTTGACAAGGAAGATTAAACTCTTTTGCTTTTTCAACAATTTTCGTCTTGCAATATTCTAAATCCAATCTAGGATTATTCTCATCGGAATAATATCTCCATTCATCTATATAACTTTCCAATTCTTTGTATTTAATCATCAACAATCTCCTTTTAAATCTTATTGTTTACGGTTACAGTATAGCATGCTATTTACCTTATTTATAAAAAGCGTATTTATATTTACCTTTATTGAAC
>NZ_RJOH01000017.1:0-38166 GCF_003942995.1 Streptococcus mitis
ATTCCCTACATAAGGTAACCAATTATCTTCTCTAAATTCCTCTAATAATTTTTCGCCAACTTTAAAAATATCAAGATTCTTTTCTGAATAATTCCCTACATAAGGTAACCAATTATCTTCTCTAAATTCCTCTAATAATTTTTCGCCAACTTTAAAAATATCAAGATTCTTTTCTGAATATGTCTGATTCATTGTACTAGAAGTATGATATCGATAATAATAACCAATATAGTCAATTTTTCTCATTTTATGAATATATTTTAAAGAGACGATTCCAGTATAAAAATCTTCATAAATTAAATTTTCTAAAAATGGAACTTTCTCCACTATTTTACGGCGATAGTGTTTTGCGACAGGGCTCCAACTTACGCCATGATTAAAACATTGGTATAATGCTTCATTTGAATCAAATTCTTTAACATGAATATCTTTTTTTTCTTCATTTAAACATTGAATAGCCTCAGTTCTATCACATTCTACAATATCACTCCCATTAGACATATACTTCATTAGTTGTTCTAACAGACCAAGACTTACAACATCATCACTATCGACAAACATGATGTATTCACCAAGGGATTCTTTCAAGCCGCGATTTCTAGCTACACTTTGACCTTGATTTTTTTGATTGATCAATCGGAAACGCTTATCTATTTGGCAAAAATGCTCACAAATAGCTTGGGAGCCATCTGTAGAACCATCATTGACTAAAATGACTTCGATATTTTGATAGGTTTGCTTTCGAATACTTTCTAGACATTCTTCCAGATATTCTTCCACGTTATAAACTGGAACGATTACGCTAATCATTTTCCTCTTTCCCTCTTGAATGATACTGCTTCATTCCTCTATTTTGTCTTCCTTAACGCCATTTTTCCATTTCCATATAGATTGATAGAAAGGAAATAGGATGGTGTTGTAATATCTTGGACACAGCATATAAAGTCTAATCATACGCGAACTTTTGGCTACCTCAGGATTTTTGTTAGTGATCGTTACATAGTCGGCCAATTTCTGATTATAGACTTCTGCATATGGATTTCCTTTTTGAATATAGTCTTGATAATGCATGGTTGCTACATGAACTAGGTATTTACCAATATAAGGTAGAAGTTCGGCCCTATCAGAATACAAGTCAATCAATTGGTCACTTACTGTAAACACATCCAAGTTTTTGGGAGTAAAGGTTCGATGCATGGTACTAGTCGCGTGTTGACGGTAATAATATCCTACATAATCAATTTTCACAATCTTTCGGATATATTTAAGCATCCCAATACCGCTATAAATATCTTCAAAAATAAACCCTTCTAAATAAGGAACAGCTTCGACAATAGCTCTTCTATAAAGCTTTGTGACTGGATTGACACTTAGTAGATGGTTAGGGACAACTTTTACTGCTTCTTCAGAATTTCCCTCAAAAAGGATCTTTGTATCTTGAGACTTTTCTGCCAAGAATTCCTTTTTATGTACGGTGAATTGACTTTCTACAATATCTACGTCTCCACCCATATGTTGCATTAAGGTTTCTAAATAATTCGATAGGATAATGTCATCACTATCCACGAAAGCAATGAACTCGCCTGTTGAAGCTGTTACTCCATTATTTCGTGCAACACTTTGTCCTTGGTTGGTTTGATTCATTAATCGGAAACGCTTATCCTTTTGGCAATAATACTCACAAATAGCTTGTGAGCCATCTGTTGAACCATCATTTACTAAAAGGACTTCAAAATCTGTGTAGGTTTGGTTTTGAATGCTATCTAAACATTCTTCCAGATAAGTTTCCACATTATAAACAGGTACGATTACACTAATCATTCTTTATCCTAACCTTATTTCCTTAATCCAATTTCATCCAAAAGTGTCTTTGTAAAATCTTTTTGAATGGCATTAACCTTGTTATTGACTATTTTTCGTTCGTCAATATAAGGATCTTCAGATCTCATGACACTCTCTAGAAATTCTAATAAATCATGCGAATCACCAATGACACTTCCCGCCATTAAATTCTTCACATCTTCAAACACAAAACCTCTTTTTTCCTTGTATTCCTCATAATCATTAATGGTAAATGCAACTGGCCTATTTAATAAATAATAATCTAAAAATACTGATGAATAATCAGTAATTAATGCACTTGTTGTTCCCAAAAAGGTATATAAAGTCTCATACTGCTCACTAATAATCTCTTCTGTTAATAGATGAATGGTCGAATAATTCATTTCGAATTTTAACTGAGATTCCTCAAGAGGGTGAAGTTTAATATAAAGTTGATACCCATAGTTTGAGAGTAGTTCTTCAATGTTTTGAAAGTCCTCTTCTTCTAAAGAAAATATCAATGCTGCTTGGCTGTCATGATAATGTTTAGAATTCCGGTATGTTGGCATCCAGATGATTTTGTTCTCTTTTTTCTCTTTAAAGAGCTCATCATTTCGAATATTACCAACAAGAAGCATCTGCTCATCTTTAGCATTAAAAGCAGCTTTCATGATTGGAGTAAATAATTCCGAAGAGGAGACTAATTTTGTAAAGAAATTATAGTCAATCTTTTCCATGCCAACTTCAAGATTCCCAATTTTTTTTAATAGCATTCCATGCCACAAGTTGACAACCATCTGCTTTGGTGCAGGCTTAATAGGATACTTGCCAAATGAATAGAAAAAATATTTAGATATTAAAAAATAAAAGAAACCTCGATAAATAGAAACATACTTTACATTCTTCTCTTTTTCTAAGTGATAGAAATCATTTGAAGCGCAAACAATCTCATATGTTTCCTGATAGCCATTATCCACCAAATAGTGATAGAGTGTTCTAAGATTATCTCTGAAACCCCAGTTAGAATACAGAACAATTCTATTCCTTTTCTTTGGAATAATTTTATTTATCTTATAAGTAAAATCACTTACTTTAAAAAGTAAGGGTTTTAAATAGTTGATCATTCTCTTTTTAAACCTTGCTTATAAATTTCTTTTAAATTTTGAACATTTTCTTCGATGTCAAATCGCTTTAGGTGTTCATTCAGCTGTCGTTGCTTCTCCTTGAAAGGCGCCTTTTCTATATAGTTTACCCATTTAGCCTTATCTAGTGGCATAGATGTACAGAGTTCGCCAACTATTTGAGTTGTCGGGTCAATCGTTTCATTCATGATAATATTGACTCCAGAACACTGAGCTTCTACCAGCACGATTGGGAAACCTTCATACAAAGAAGGAAAGGCAAAAATATCAAAGGCTGAATAAAATTTATGAACATCTTCTCTTTTTCCTGTAAAGATGATATTCTTCACTTCCTTACTTTTCTCTTCTAAAATTGAACGTTCTGGTCCTTCACCAACAAAGAAAAAAGTAACATCAGGTAATTCTTTAGCAACTTCAATCAAAAACCTCTGATTTTTGAAGGGATTTAAAATACCAATCATCCCAACTACTTTTTGATGTTCAGCTATATGAAACTCTTTGCGAATTTCTTCTCGAAAAGTTGGAGAAAACCGATACTTGTTGATGTCAATTGCATTTGGAAGGATTTTAAATGATTTCTTTCCAAATATTTTAAGACCAGCTAATTGGCCACAAGAAATACGATGGGTCGCATTTTTCAAAGCTAAAAAGACCAAAAATCGATTGCGAATACTTTTTAACCAAGTGTCTGAAAACTGGCTACTATGATTGTGGTAAATCCTAACTGGAACACCATTTTTTCGAGCATAATAATTATGTATAAAAGCGGTTATAGGATTATGAACATGTAGAATGTCAATTTTATTATTTTCATAAAATTGTCGGCACTCTCTCGCATAGGCAAATAGTTTAGAAATCTTTAGGGCTGGAAATACAATTCGTTTAATTTCTTTTTCATCTAGGTATTGATTAAATGGGAAATGAGCCTCTCCATTTGACTCTCCGACCATATATTCAAACTCTTGATCATCAGTTAGGATATGATTTTTGATAAAACTTTGTACCCCACTCATGGTATTCCTTACACCACCTGTTACATGTATGACCTGATATTTCATCCTAGTTCCCTTGATTCAAATCATTCTTTATTTTAGAGGTTGAAATTTCTTTGGTTCGTGATAGGTAGACAACCTCTATTCCAAAATCACTTAAATAATCAAATTTTCCCTGCCAATCATCTCCAATGACAAACACATCAGCATGATACTTTTCTATGTCTGAGATTTTTTGATCCCAATTTTCTTCTGGTATGACGAGATCCACATATCTGATAGCCTCTAATAGAGATTTTCTTTCTTCGTAATCAAAATAACATTCTTTATTCTTTTCTAGCTTATTAAATTCATTGGTAGAAAGCCCGACAATGAGATAATCTCCTAAGGCTTTTGCTCTTTTTAAAAGATTAATATGACCGTAATGCAATAAATCAAATGTTCCGTATGTAATGACTCTCTTCATATCTTCTTAATCACCTCTACTTCTTCTCTCATTTTTTTCTTATAGACCCATTTCCTAATTGAATTCGGAAGAATTCGAATCGCATTACGAAGGAAAATATTTCTAAGAAATTCTACTAAAGTAATATCTCTTCTGCGATAAAAATCTAATTGGAGCATAAAGTCAGTCTTTACATACAAGAAACCACCTCTCCTCAGATAGCTAGAATCGTTAGTCTGCATGACTACTAAAGGTTCCTGGATATTTAAAAAATCCTTAGTTGGATTATCATGTAACAATCTCATTGTGAGGTCATAATCCTCTAGGTAACGGAATTTACGATAATTACCAGCCTTCAAGATATACTCTTTTTTCATCATACTCGATGGATTATTAAAAGGATTTCTCATTTTCGAATATTGACGAATTTCGGCTGTAGTTTCTGGTACTTTCTTTAAGGCGGTAAACTCTGTATTTTTCTCTAGGATATTGGAACCAACCATGATGAGGTTGGGATTTTTTTCAAAGGCTGCTAATTGCTTCTCAAACCTTGTTTCTAGAGAATAGTCATCACTGTCCATTCTTGCAATGAATTCTGTTTGGCATTGATTGACTCCAAAGAGAGAGGCTGGTCCTGAGCCTAAATTTTCAGGTAAATGAAAAACTTTTAAAATCGGAATCTCTCTCTGCAACTTTTGGATTTCTATTTCTAACTCTTCAGTCAATTCGCCATCACAAACTAAAATGATTTCTGTCGGTTTAAGGGTCTGCTGATAAGAACTTAGTAAACTTTTCCTTAAATTTGTAGGAGTCTCTTTTTTATAGACTGTCGTTAGAACTGAAAATTTCATTTTATAACTCCTAAACCTAATTTCCAAATAACCAATCTACAATAACTGAACGGTAGGGAACGACATGGTACCAGTCAGCTTTAAAATAAACAATGACTAGAAAGATTGAAGCGTAAACCAATATCATCAAATAAAATAAAATCCATTGAACTTTTTTGTCACCTATTTTAGATAAAATCATAGGGATATATAGGCAAATAAAGGGGGTAAAATAGTGTGCGAATCTGCCAAAAAGACTTGTTTGCAAAGTTGACGCAGTAAATAAAAAGGAGANAAAGAACAAAGTTCTTATAAATTCTTCTTCAGTCGATAATTTTTTCTTTCTAATCACTAGTTCTCCCAAAAGCAGAACTATCCCATACCAAATTGTTAAAAATACAGGTGCCAATTTATTGCTTTCCAAAAACCATGATGATTCCAGATAGGAAGTATACTGAGGGAAGAAAGAAATAAAGATAGTTGCAATTTGTTTGATAAAAGGTAAGATGATTAGAAATGCAAGGAACACAAATTGGTATGTTCTTTTATTTAAAACGATTTTTTTAAGGGGGAAAAACAAGAGGCAGACGATACCAGATGTATGAAATAAGGGAGTTAGTAAGATAAATACCCATGCTAAAATCTTCTTGTTTTTTACTAAGTAGTGAAACCCTAAAAAACTTAAAGCAATCGCCAGACCTTGCCTGATATTTGATAAAGAATAAAAAAAGAGTCCTAACGAGCTGAAGTAAATCAGTAAACTCATGTAAACATTTTTAGAATGCTTATAAAGAACAAAAAACCAACTTAATAAGGTCAGAAATGCAAATACGAATAAGAGGAATGGATAATGATCACTGAAGTTTCTTAGAAAAATAGTGAACAGTAAGTACCCAATTTCAAATCGAGAACTAAATAAATGTGATAAATCTGGAATCTGAATATTATTTGATTCAAAAATATGGATATAAGTTCCTAAATCTCCACCTACACTAGAAGTACGAAAACCTGCAATGATTAAAAAAAAGAAAAAAGTCGGAAGAACAAGGAAACCTAACTCTTTTACTTTATCCTCATATTTCAATGAGAAAAAGGCAAGAAAAGAGACATAGACGAACATTAAAAGATAGATTGTCATTTTTTCTCTCCTGCCTTTCAAATAGTTAGTTTAATAATAGTAATAATAGGTATCTTTATGTGAATCAATTTTATTCATTATCACACCAAGTAGTCTAGCTCCAACATGGTCTAATCTTCTTTTTGCTTCTATTATTTGTCGTCGTTTTGATTTTTTGATATCTACTACCAGAAGGGTAGCATCCGAAATACTGGCTAAAACTTGGGCATCAGTTGCTGCTAGCAAGGGAGGGGTATCGATAATGACATAGTCATAAAAATCCTCAAATGCTTTAAGTGTTTCATCCATAGAAGAACTAGCTAACATCTCAGAAGGATTAGGCGGAACAGGTCCTGAAGTCAGNACATCTAAATTCACATCATTTATCGTCAAATGATTAATGGAATCTACTCCTGACTTCTTTAATAAAAAAGTGCTGAGTCCTTCAGTGTTATTTAGCTCGGTTAATTTATGTTGAGTTGGTTTACGCATATCCGCGTCTATGATAATCACTCTTTTCCCCTGTTGGGCCAAAGAGGCGGCAAGATTGATACTGACTTCACTCTTGCCTTCATTGGGGTTGGCACTTGTAACGACAATGATTTTAATATTTTTTCCAAATTCTGAGAACTGAAGATTACTCCTTAAAGTTCTAAAGGACTCAGCTACGATGGATTTACTGTTATGAATAACTTCGATATGCATGTCACTCACCTCTTCTCTTTCTCTCTATAGTCGGAATCATCCCGAGAACAGGTGTTCCCACTAACTCTTCCAAGTCTTCGTAAGAATCAATCGAATCACTCAATACATATTTGATGAAAATAACATTAAATCCTACAAAAGAAAATACTAGAATAGATACAAGAAGATTCTTCCATAGAACGGGATAAACTGGAGAATCACTTCCCAGTGCTTCTGTAACAACTGACAAGTTGTCGCGCCCTAATCTATCTGCTGTAAATTTCTTGTACTGAGACACATACTCTTTAATATAACGTTCTGCTAAATTTCGATCTAGTCCTCTCACTGTTATTGTGACCAACTGTGAACCTGAGTCATTTGTTAATTTAACCGATTTGATTTTAGCGATGTCATCAGGTGACAAACCTAATGCTTTATTGGTTTCATCTTTTACTGGGGGGAGATCTGCTATCTCTAAATAAGTCTTAGCTTGTCTTTGAAAGAGGTTTATAGCTTCAATCGTTTGCGCATCATTATTTTGCCCATTTGTTTGGCTTGAAGTGTTCTTCATTATGAGCTTAGAGGATACACTGTATATAGGAGAAATGATAAAAACAGTATATAGACCAACTGCTGTCGTCCCTACTATAGTAAATAGAAGTAAAAATAGTAGTTTGCTTTTTATCAAAGAAAAAACTCTATTAATATTTTTATTAAAAATAGTCATATTATTGTTTGTTTCCTTTTATTTATTTTTGCTTTCTTAGAACTACCTAGATCCGTTCCCGGTAACCATCACTTTAATTGTTTTTAATAGTATAAGAAAATCTAACTTGATACTTTCGTGATTGATATAGAATAGATCGTAGACTAATTTATCTTTAGGAGTTAATTCATAACCACCATTTACTTGAGCCCATCCTGTGATTCCTGGACGGACAGCTAAACGTTCATTAAAATTAGGGATATCTTTCAAAAATTCATTGATAAACTCTGGTCGTTCTGGTCGTGGTCCAATAATGGACATCTCACCTTTAATTACATTAATGATTTGTGGTAATTCATCAATTCGTGTTTTACGAATAAAACGTCCAACTTTTGTAATGCGTGTATCATTTTTGCTCGCCCATTTATGACCATTCTTTTCAGCATCTTGATACATGGATCGGAGTTTATAAATTGAAAAACTTTGTCCATTTAAACCAATTCGTTCTTGTATATAAATAGGATTACCACTTGATTCGATTACAATAAAGATACAAGCTATTAAACAAATAGGGATAATTAATAGTAATGAGGGTATAGAAATTAGAAGACCTAAAATTCTCTTAATTCTCCTATACATAAGCATCATTCTCCTAGAAAAAACTAAGGCGCACGCATATATATGCGTGCGCCACTCATACGTCAATGCATATATATATATATATATATGGTTCCAAGTTTATAAAAAAGTTAGAACTACTAAAAATATGTATATTTACCAAGAATTAAATCATACAGTTCAATATAACATAAAACAATAAGATTTTCAAGCTTACTGATTAAAACACAGGAAATACACCTAGATTAAATGTTGCTAAATATTTTTATTCGATATAATCGACTGAGGATTCACTACAAATAACTCTTGTGCTCTTGCCTTTCCATACCGATGACTAATCGCGTCAAATGCTTTCTTCATATATGGTGGTCTTGAGCTTAGATTATGCATATCGCTAGCCACACAGTGAACTAGATTATGGGATAGAAAATACTGAGCTCTTTTTTTGAGTAAGCGATACTTATCCCCGAATATTTTAGGCTTAAGAACGCTCGAGCTATTTATTTGAGTATAACATCCCATATTTATCAATTCTTTAACTCGTTTTTCATTATTTTCTAATTCGGCATAGCGCTCAATATGCGCAATGACAGGTCTAATACCTAACATTAAAACTTTACTTACTGCATTACGGATTTCCCAATAGGGGGTAAGAGAACTGAATTCAATTAAAGCATATTGTGTATCATTTAGAGTAGGAATCTCTTTATTATTTAATTTTTCAAGAGCATCTTGGGTGAAGTATATTTCAGCTCCATATAGAATTTTTAACTCTGGTAATGCTCTTTTAGCGAGAGCCTGAACTTCTTTAAAGTTTTTCATTATACAATCTTCTGGAGTTTCAAACATATTTTTACGACGATGTGAAGTGGATACAATTGTACGAACTCCCTGTGAAAAAGCTTCTTTCAGAAGAGCTAGGCTTTCTTCAATTGTGCTTGGTCCATCATCTACACCAAAAACAATGTGAGAGTGGATATCAATCATGTAATATTTCCTTATATAATAGAGTTTTAGTTACTGTAATAAATAATTCCTGCATTTATATATAGGTATTTAGAATAACCTATAAATATTGGTTTATACAGTTTGTTTTCCTGATGTTATTATACTACGAAACATTAAAATAAGCTACTTATAATTAAGTCTCTCATAATATTTTAAAAGTTATCCAGTATAATAAAGCATATATAAATAAGCGTGTTTTGTTTTCGAATAAATCTGTTGAGAATAATAATGACACTGACTATTAAAACTAACACCTACCATGGCATTTCCACGGCAGGTGTTACTTATATCAATAATCGTTCTAAAAATGGTTTGATGCAGTTGAGAAGAATTCCATCTATCCAGCTTTCTTGTGCTGAGGATAGATGTTCTGTCTGAAGGCTTTCTTTTAAGAAGTCTCGGACTTGTTCTGGTGAGATTTCAAACTCAAAAGCTTTCATTTTATAGAAAAAGTTGATGAGATGATCTGACAGGTATTGGGTTGAAAAGGGAACTTCTCCACTTTTTCGATATTCTAATAAGAGTCGAGCAAATCGGGATTTTTCTTCAGGAAGGTCACGAAAATAGGAATTGAGGAGCCAAGTCTGCTTCTGTTTTCTTTCAACTGGATCCTGACTCGCAATTCGTTGGTCTTTTTCCAGCTCTTTTTGATATTGTTTGGCCTTGATGGCCCGTTCTGTTCGATTTTTTCCAAAAAGAATTTTCTCCCATTTTCTTTCTTCTTGAGTCAGGGTTTCTGTAAAGCCAAAGTAATCCTGATAAGCACGCTCTGCTGGTCCCATGGCTAGGACCAGATTGTCTGCATATTGCTTGGCGATTTTATCCCTCTTCTTGCGCTCTTTCTCTGCTTGGATACGGAGTTCTTGTTCGTAGTCGATTTTCTCCTTGCCTAGCTTGACAAGGTAGAGTTGGTCATCTGGTTTTCCTAGTAAAAAAGGTTTAATACATTTTTCTAGGACTTCCTCCATGCGAGCCTTTTTCTTTGGCTCAGCCTTGGTCCAACTTCCTCCTTGAAAGACTTCTAGAAATAGCTGGTAGTCTCTCTCAGGTGTGAATTGATTACCACGATTAGGCTTGAAAACACCTTTTTCCCAGAGCCACTTTAGAAGTCGCTCGTCAAAATCACTCTTATTGACCTTGATTTTTTCCTTTTTCTGGACTTTTCTGGTCAGATTTTCAATCTTTCTGAGCAGTTTTTCTTCCTCTTCCAGTTGCTGGTCAAGAGTCAATCGATGAAAATGACGAACACAATCGCTACCAATCGGAAAGAGGCGTTGACCTGTGACGCCGTTAAAGAGTTCGTAAGCGTACTTGATGGCATTTCCACAGACACAATTGCTACGGCCGATACCGTTAAAAATCAAGGAAACTTCATTCCATTCCTTGGTAGCTTGTTCCCAAGCATCAGCTTTTGAAGCCTGTAACACCGCATCGTGTAGGGATTTTCTAACTGGAAGTGTCATGAGGTCTCCTTTCTAGATTATACTTTTACAACTTGAACCTCGTCTTTACCGAGTAAAATCAAGTATTTTTCAATATTTTCAATCGAATAGGCTCGAGATAAAGCCTCTCCGTATAGGGCTAACTGACCACGATAGCGGTTTATGAGTTGACTTGGATCATCATAGCGGTCTGTCTTATAGTCGAACAGAATAATTCTGTCCTCATAAAGCAGATATCCATCAAGGATACCACGGACAACGAAGTCTTCCTGACTCTTTTGGTCTCGTTTGAGCATGGAGAAAGGTTGCTCACGATAGAGATGGTTGGTATTAGCGAGAATTTCCTGACCAAGTGCTGTGTCAAAGAATGTAAGAATTTTGGCAAGATTAATTTTTTCCCTGACAGCTTGGCTGGTTTGAACTTGTTTGAGAGTTTCTGTCAGGCTAGCAAGTGTTGGTTGCTGACTGAGGTCGATTCTCTGCATGAGTTCGTGGGTAGCACTACCAATCTCAGCTCCTGTTACCTTTCCTTTGGTTGAAAAATCTGGCAAATCAAAGTTGATTTTCTTGTCTACTGACTGGCCTTGACCTGCAATCTCGACACCTTCCATATCCATAACTGGTTCGTAGAATTTCTTGATTTGACTTGGGGTTTGAACACTAGGAAGTTCAATAGCTGCGCGGTGAAGAGTATTATATACTTCTACTTCTTTCAGCATTTCAAGGGCTTCTTTGATGGTTTCTGACTGACGGTTATCTGCTTGAGAGCTATCTTGGAGAGGGCTCTTGTTTTCCAACTCTCCGATAGCTTCTCTGGTCAACTGATCTTCTCCAACAAAACGATAGCTAAAGTTGAGATGATCCTTTGCAAACACTTTACTGATAGCCCAAATCCAATCTTGGAAATTCTTGGCTTGAAGTCTAGTGTTGCTATTTAGTTTTCCATTTTTAGCTGCTGGGTATTCCTTGGCTTCCAGCTTTTCACGAGACCCCTTACCGACAAGATAGAGCTTTTTCTCAGCCCGTGTCATGGCAACATAAAGAAGGCGCATCTGCTCTGAGTAGCTTGCCAGCTGCAGTTCTTCCTCATTTTGCCTATAGGTCAGGCTAGGAATAGAGAGTTTGATGGTTCTAGGGTAGTGGGCTTCCACTGCTCCTGTATCTATCTTGGCAATATACTTGACACCTAGTCCATTTTTACGACTGAGAATGACTTCTGACATGGTGTCTTGCTTGTTGAAATCTTGATCCATATTGAGAATAAAGACGTAAGGAAACTCTAGCCCTTTACTCTTGTGAATGGTCATGAGCTCTACTGCATCTTTTGGCGGTGCGACGGCCACGCTTGCCAAATCGTGCTGGGATTCTAGGATATTGTCAATCATGCTAATAAAACGTGACAAGCCTTTGAAATTGCTCTTTTCAAATTGATCTGCTCTCAAAGCTAGGGCATAGAGATTGGTCTGTCTAGCAGGACCATTTGGCAAAGCTCCAACATAATCATAATAAAAACGGTCGTTATAAATCTTCCAAATCAGGTCATATAGGGAGTGGGTTTTGGCATACAAGCGCCAAGAAGCTAAGATATCCATGAATTGCTTTAGTTTCTCAGCTAGAGCCGTGTGAATCAAGCCTTTTTGACTACTTGCCATTTTTTGTGCATTGACCAGTTTCTCATAGAGATTTTCTTGGACTTTATCCTCTGCTTTCTGAAGGGACAAGCGTGCTAACTCGTCTTCGTCAAATCCAAACATTGGAGACTTCATAAGGGCAACCAAGGCATAGTCTTGCAGGGGATTGTGAATGACACGAAGGGTATCTAGCATGACTTGCACTTCTAGGGATTGGAGATAATTGTTTTGCTCTCCGTCGGTTTTGACAGGAATTCCATACTCAGACAGGGCGAGAAGAATCTGGTCATTACGACTGCGACTGGAGGTCAGAAGGGCAATTTCTTTAAAGGCAATACTTTTTTTCTGATGAAGTTTAAGGATTTCCTTGATGACCAGGCGCATTTCACCAGTCAGTTTAGTGTCAGCTTGGCTCTCTTCTTCCTCACCTGTGTCGTCCTTGTCGTAGAGGAGAAATTCAGCCTTGTTCTCAGTATTAGGAGTCAGTTTGCTATTAGCAAAAACAAGCTGGTGCATGTTATCATAGTTGATTTCGCCGACCTCTTGGTCCATGAGACGTTCAAAAACATCATTGGTTGCTGACAGCACTTCTGAACTACTACGAAAATTTTCCTTGAGCAAAATCAACTTGCCTTCGTGTGGATTTTGCGCATAGCGTTGAAATTTTTCATTGAAAATCTGCGGGTCTGCCTGACGGAAACGGTAGATGGACTGCTTGATATCTCCCACCATAAAACGATTGTGTCCATTAGAAAGTAATTCCAGCATTCGTTCTTGAATGTGGTTGGTATCCTGATACTCATCGACCATGACTTCGTGGAAACGTTCCTGATAAGCTTCACGAACTTGCGGGAATTTCTCTAAAATCTCAATGGTGTAATGGCTGATATCAGCGAATTCAAAGGCATTTTCCTGTCGTTTTCTCTGACGATAAGCTTCTACAAAATCACTCATGAAAGACTGGAAGGTTATAGCTAGCTCCCAGGTATCTCCATGATAACGTTCTTGATAGTCGAGAATGGTTATCTGGTCTGACAGTTGTCCTAGTTTAGCAAACTTTGCCTTTCTCTCTTCGTTGTAGGCATCGACCAGTGGCTTCAAATCAGCCTTACGACTGGCATTTGTCAGAGCCCGACCATTTTTCTCTTTCGAAATTGCGACAACACGCGCAAGCACTGCTTGATAAGCCTGACTATCGGACTCTTGATTTAAGGAGCTAATTTCGTCTAGAATCAACTGAACATTTTCTAGATAAGCAGCCTTTGGAAACTCCTTGGCATCATTATCCAGATGATAACGGAAAAAGCTTTCCAAATCCCAAATGGCTTGTTTGATCTGCTCAGTCAGTTTTTCTTTTTCACTGGTAAAATCAGCTTTTTCAAAGCCTTTGAGGAAAGACTCGCTCAGCCATTTCTGAGGATTGCTGGTGGATTGGAGGAAGTCATAAATTTTGTAGACTTGCTGGCGCAGACCCCGTTCGTCCTTGCCACGCCCTGCAAAATTTTTCAGCAAATGACTAAACTTCTCTTTCTGCTTACCTTGGTAATGGGCTTCAAAGACCTCATGGAAGACTTCGTTTTTTAGAAGGAGTTGCTCACTTTGGTTTTGTAAAATACGGAAATTAGGCGCAATATCAATTAGATAACCATGTTTGCCAAGGAATTTTTGTGTGAAAGAGTCCATAGTTCCGATAGCAGCGTTGGGTAGGTCTGCCAACTGGCGGCCTAAGTGTTGTTTGAGCTCGACACCATCCGTCTCTTGGATTTGTTGGCTGATTTTTTTCTCCAAACGTTCCTTAAGCTCAGTCGCAGCCTTGACGGTAAAGGTTGAGATAAAGAGTTGAGAAATTTCGACACCACGCGCTAACTGATCCAGAATGCGCTCGGCCATGACAAAGGTTTTACCAGAACCAGCCGATGCTGAAACCAGGATATTCTGACCAGAAGTGTAGATAGCTTCGATTTGCTCGGCAGTTTTCTTTTGTTCTTTGCTCGAATTTGCTTCTGCATTTTGCAGTTTTTGAATTTCCTCCTCAGTTAAAAAGGGAATAGGCTTCATCGATTCAACTCCTCTCTTATTTTTTCAAACCAAGCTTGCTTGAGTTTTTCTCCGACAAGACGTTTGCCTTCAGCCAAGTCTAACTTCTCTAGGAAACGGGCTTGACCCAAATGGTAATTGGCTTCAAAACCAGTAATGGCTTGATGTTGCTGGACGTATGGGGCAATGCTTCTGCCATTTTCAGTATAAGGGTTGATGGCGAATTGGCCTGCTAAAATTTTCTCAGCTGCTTTCTTGTAAAGATGGGCATTGTAGTCAAGTAGAAGCTGGAATTCCTCATCTGTCAGCTGATTAGCCTTGTTTTTGTTGTAAAATTCGCCCAAATGACTGCTTTCTTTTTCTAAAAAGAGCCCTTGGTATTTCATTGATCTGCTGGCTTCTACTACTGCTCCTGCCAGACTTTTAACAGCTAATAAAGATTGGACAGGCTCAGCCATTTCCAAGTACATGGCACCGAAAAAGTTCTGCTCCCCTTCTCTTTTTAGAGCAGCAAGGTAGGTTGGCAATTGGGAATTGAGCCCATTAAAGAAATGAGGAAACTGGAACTGAGTCAGACTGGATTTGTAGTCTACCACTCCAATCGCTCCATCAGCTTTTAATCGGTCAATCCGGTCAACCTTACCTCGTACAAAGACACTGCGACCATTGTCCAATTGAATAAAGCCTTGCTCTTTCCCACCAAAACTTGCCTCTTCTTTAATGGTTTCGATGGCTGGATTGTGTCGGAGAATATGTCCGGTCATCCGTGCCACATCAAGCAAAACTTCCTTGGTAAATTGGGCTTCTAAACTTTCTTGATAAATAGCTTCAAATTCGCGTTCCTGACTGGTTTCGTGGATAGCTTGTTCTAGACGTTTGTCAAAGGAATCTTCGTCAGGCAACTGCAAGGCGCGTTCAAAAATGCGGTGTAAGAAATTCCCATGACTACGAGCATCTGGACGCAGACGCAATTCCTCCTGCAAGCCTAACACGTAGCGGAGGAAATAACTGTATTGGTTCCGGTAAAACTCCGTCAAACCAGATGTAGACAGGTAAAACTCCTGATCAGCAGGATAGAGAGCCTGTAAGGTGTCCTTAGCCAACCGCTTACTGCTTGGACTGGTTGGGAGGGCTGGATTTTCCAAACCTTGCTGGTCTAGTTTTTTACCCATCACACGCGCCAGAACCTTGACAAAGGTCAAATCTTGCTCAGTATCACTCGTCTCACCCTGCTGGTGATAGGCAACTAGGCTAGACAAAAGACTGTGATAGGACCCCATATCCTCCTTAGACAGCCCTTTGTGATTCATCCTCTTCTCTCTCCGACTAAAACCAAAATGGACTATCTCTTGAAGATAGGCTGATTCCTTGCTTTCACTTTCGTTAAAAAGGCTTGGAGCCGACAAAATCAACTGCTTACGAGCAGAATTGACTAAGGAAAGCATAGTATAGCGATTTTTCTTGAGATTTTCACTGCTAGCAATCAGCAATTGTGCCCCTTCTTCTGTCGCTTGGTTTAGTCTCTGTCTTTCTTCATCTGTTAAAAGACTGGTATTTTGCGCGATTTTTGGTAAATTGTCCTGGGTCATACCAATGGCATAGACAAAGTCAGCTGTCAGAGGAGCAATCAAATCGTAACTCTGCACCAGAACAGTGTCCACTGTTGCTGGAATGGTACGGTATTGGGACAAACTCATTCCAGAATGGAGCAAGGCTAGAAAGTCCTCTAGATTAACTTGCGAACCAGCAAAAACAGTCGCAAATTGTTCTAAAACATGACAGAAAACCTTCCAAACTTCGGCTTGTCTTTCCTGCTCTACAGCTTCCATAGTGGCTGTCAAATCTTGTAACTGCTTGGTCACAGCTCCTTCTTTTAGAAAAGAATTCCACTTTTGCAAGAGATTTTCAGCCTTCTGTTTTCGACTGGCAAAGAGAGTCTCGAGAGGTGTTAAAACACGCAGACGAAGAGCATTTAAACGTCCTAAATCAAATTTTCCGTGGTGGGATTTGGTGAAGGCTTGCTGAAAGGCTGGCAAGCCATTGATACCAAGATAGCGGATATATTGCTCAAAAGCATCAATATCAGCCTGACTAAGGTCGGTGTACAAACCTGTTCTGAGAAGGTTAATCAAATCCTCCTGACGAAAACGGTAGCGTTTTAAAGCCAAGATAGACTCGACAAACTGTGTCAAGGGATGATGCGCCATGGATTCGCTTCTACCAAGATAGAAAGGAATCTGGTACTGGTCAAAAATGGTTTTAAGAGATAACTGATAAGAAGCCACATCCCCCAAGAGAATACGAAAATGCTTGTAACTCAGATTTGAGTTCTCGTGTAATTTCTGACGAATGCTACGGGCTACTAGCTCCAACTCCTCCTTTTGCGTCAAGCAAGACCAGATTTGTAAGTTGTCACGGTCCTTCTCATCGACATTCAATGTTAATTCTGAAAAGTCATAAGAAGACTCCAGCAAACGAGAGGCCTTATCAAAACTATCCATCTTCTCATGAGTTTGAGAATAATCCTGAGCAGGTGTTTGGTATTTAGAGGTCAGATGATGGAGAAAGTCCACACTGGCTTGGTATAGATTGCCCTCAGCGAATGGGCTGGTATAGGCTTTCTTACTAGCATAGGCCCCAATAACAATCTTAACACCCTTGCCATGAAGTAGGTCCACAATTCGCTCTTCCTCAGCAGAAAAACGAGTAAATCCATCAATAATCAAGGCGATTTGACTAAAATCACTACTAACTTTGTTATTCTCAATAGCCTCAATCAAATGAGACAACTGACTTCCTTGAGCTAACTGCCCTTGGTTAAGATAGGCTGTTACTTTCTCAAAAATCAAGAGTAAATCGGCCCTCTTGTCCTCATCCGTCAAACTCTCCAAGTCCAAAAAACTCATCTGAGCCTTGGTCATCTCGTGGTAAAGATCAATCAACTGCTGGATAAATTGAGGATCCTGCTTGATGGCGCCGTATACTCGTAAGTCTTTGGGATCAAGTTCAGCAAGGCATTTGTAAAAGGCCATCCCAAGACCAATATCATCAAGACTCGTCTTAGCTGGCAAATCATTTAAAACCAAGTAACGAGCCATTTGAGCAAAGCGCGTGACGGTAATCGCAAAAGAAGTCTGCTGGGACAAGCATTCCAGCACGGCACGTTCCTTCTCAAAAGAAAGAGAGTTGGGAGCAATGTAGAAGACACGCTTGCCAGCAGCAACAAGCTCTTCTGCCTCTATGGTCAAGATTTCTGTCAAAGAAGTCCGAATATCAGTATAAAGTAATTTCATCTCAGCCTCGTTTGCTTTATCAAAGTTTCTTACTCTATTATAGCAAAGTTCGCTTCACAGTCCAAATCCAAAATTCTAGTTGACAATCATTTAACTAGCAAATCAATCATACTTCATCATCCACTTTCATATGTTGAAAAATAAGGAGGAAAAAGTCTTTGGAAACTTCAAAATGTCCATAACGAAGTCGAGAAGTATAGTCTCTCCATTCAGGATGTTGTCTGGCTATTTCTATGGAACAATCTTGGACTGGTAGATAATACTCGACATTTCGTCTAAAGGGAAAGAATCCTTCAAATTGCTCTACTTGATAGGCTTTGTCATCTATAATTTTACCTACGGCCACAAAAGCCTGTAACTTATCTTGACCATTCATATCGTATTTTGGACTATAGTATAAAAGATAGTCACCTTTTTTCATACGATTTAAGGGACCGCCCTTTCCATGACAAACCTGACAAAAATTTCCCTCAACACCTCTTAAAACATGGTTCTTTGAAACAACTCCGACCCAATATCTAGGCATTTTTATCCTCCAACTCTACTAACATGCGATTAAAACATTCTCTATCGTTAGATAGTTTTTCAAAAAATTCTTCATCAACGCCTTCTACTAAGGGTAAAGCTTGATTGACCTTCTCTGCGCCAGACTTCGTCACTGAGACCAGTTTTGCCCGACTATCCTTTGGATGTTGATCACGTCTAATGTAGTCCTTCTTCTCCAGTAGTCTAACAATCTGGGAAACCGTCATGACATCCATTCCGGTGAACCGAGCGATATCAACTTGCGTTACATATTCCTCTCTATTAGACAAAAACAAGAGCGAGGTTAAAACGATAAATTGAGGCAAAGTGAGACCAACTGATTTCAAGACTCTTTTTAAGTTGCTTTCCCACTTGTTGTAAACTTTGATGAACAGAAGACCTGTAGACTCTGTTTCATCATTTTTGTAAATTGAATTAAATTGATACTTTGTCATTATTTCTCCTTAAATATTAAGTATACATATTATATAAGAATTTACTTTGTTTTTCAAGAAAAGGAAAGTCAAATGTTACAATTCTGTCAGACATTTTATAGTCTATATGCTATAATAAAAGCAAAACACCTAGAAAAGGAAGTCTTATGATTAAACTACTAGCCTTGGATATGGACGGAACCCTCCTTAATGAAGCCAAGGAAATCCCTCAAGCCCACATTACTGCCATTCACCAAGCCATTAAAAAAGGTGTCAAACTGGTTCTCTGTACAGGTCGCCCGCTTTTCGGTGTCCTCCCCTACTATAAACAACTAGGACTTGACCTCCAGAATGAGTATGTCATTGTCAATAATGGTTGCTCAACCCACCAGACCAGTGACTGGAGTCTAGTTGACTGGCAAGAACTCAGTCCAGCTGACATTGAATACCTTTATGACCTAGCTGAAAAAAGCGACGTCCAGCTAACTCTTTTTGATGAAGAACATTATTTTGTCCTCGGTGGCAAGCCTAATGAAATCATTGAAAATGATGCCAAACTTGTTTTTTCAGACCTAACTGAAATTTCCCTTGAGGAAGCGACTAGTGGCAAGTACCGGATGTTCCAAGGGATGTTTTTGGGAACAAAAGAGCAAACAGATGATTTTGAAGAGCGTTTTGCTGAAGAGCTTTGCCAACGTTTTAGTGGAGTTCGTTCGCAGCCTGTCATTTATGAAGCTATGCCACTTGGAACGACAAAGGCTACTGCTCTTTCACGACTGGCAGAGATTCTGAAGATTGATTCCTCAGAAATTATGGCCATGGGCGATGCCAATAACGATATCGAAATGCTTCAGTTTGCAGGGCTTGGCATTGCAATGGGAAATGCCAGCGATTATGTCAAATCCCTAGCTGATGATGTTACAGCAAGCAACGAAGAAGACGGCGTCGCGCGTGCCATTGAGAAATATATTTTATAATCAAGAAGCCCAGTTCATATAAACTGGGTTTTGATATTTAAGAATTCCTAAAACTTTAGAAACTCTTTAGAAATGCTTGAGCTTTCTTTGATTCCTATGCTTTATACTAAAATTATCAAAATCAATCAAAAGGAGAGAATCATGAAAACAGTACTTGACATTCATGGATTGTCCAAAAACTTTGACAAACAAGCTATTCTTCAGGATCTTCATTTAACGATAAGAGAGGGAGATATTTATGGACTTATCGGAAAGAACGGAGCTGGGAAAACCACCTTAATAAAAATTATTACGCAACTACTGTTTGCGGATAAAGGGACTGTTTCCCTCTTTTCTAGTCAATCGGAAAATGAGTGGACCAAGGCTCTATCTCGAGTAGGTTCTGTTATCGAATCACCTGTAGCTCATAATCACTTAACAGCCTATCAAAATCTGAAATATTACTGTATGATTCGTCATATTCCAAATGCTGATCAAGTCATTCGAGAAACGCTGGACTATGTAGGTTTGCCAGATACAGGTAAAAAAGTCTTTCGTGATTTCTCGCTAGGAATGAAACAAAGACTTGGTATTGCCATTGCCCTCCTATCCAAACCAGATTTCCTAATCTTAGATGAACCTATCAATGGTCTCGACCCAATCGGTATCAAAGAATTTCGACTAATGATTCAACGCCTCAATCAAGAACAAGGGATAACCATTCTCATCTCTAGCCATATCTTGTCAGAACTCTACCTCGTAGCTAATCGTTTTGGTATTTTAGATCAAGGCAAGATTATCCGTGAAATCAGCAAAGCTGAATTTGAAACACTAAGTGAGGATTATATTGTGCTTAAGACAGCTGATAAAGTGAAAGCTTGTCAAGTATTGAAAGAACAAATCCAGCTCCAGTTCAAGGTTGTTAATCCAGAAAATGAAATTCATATCTTTGGTCAGGAACGAGATGTCAAACAGATTCTTAAGGAATTAACCTTAGCAGATGTTGCCATTGACGAGATTTACTACGCACGTCAAAACCTAGAAGAATACTTCACTCAATTGGTCCAATAGGAGGAAAATCATGATACATACCATTCAAGCAGACTTTTACCGTCTTTTCCGTTCCAAAGGTTTTTGGATTACAGAGTTCATTCTCTTTTCTCTCATGCTAATGGGCGCAAGTATTGGAGCTACTGGCCATCTGATGGCAATCCAGACAGAGGAGCCAGAAATTCCAACCCATGGTTGGGACGGTGTACAAGCCCTGATTAACGCATCTAGTCAAGGTTCAAACCTCGTTTTTCTCTGTGTTATTCTAACTTGCCTAGTTTTAGGTGTTGATTTAATCGGAAAGCTCTATAAAAATAGTTTGACAGTAGGTGTTTCTCGTACAGAGTTTTTCCTTGCTAAAGCCTTTGTAGTGGCTTGTATTGCACTATTGCAACTTATCATCAGCCTTGTTATTGCCTTTATTCCAGCAACTATCTTAAATGGATTTGGCACTATGCCTGATGGCTTTATCGGCAATCTACTGATAACCATTTCCCTTCAATTCCTTTGCCTCCTTGCTTGGCTTTCCATTGTTTCCTTCATCCTCTATGTTAGTCATTCTTATCTTGCAGTATTTATTGGCTATTTGGTCAGCTCTATCTTACTTTCTATGCCAATGCTCATCTTCCCAAGTATCAAAATTTTGCCATATTTATCATTGCAGTTTTTTTATGCTATGACTGCTAATAGTGAATCCATTTTCTATACCCTTATAGTTACCTTAGCTGTGATTGTAATCTTTAATCTAAGTGGACTGGCAGTTTTCAAAAAGAAAAGTCTATAATAAAACGACCTCCTCTAACCTACAGAGGAGGTTTCTTTCGTTAAAAGTAAATGAAAACCGACAACCACTGCCCATCTGTGCTTAGTTTCATCTCTGCACCTAGAAGATGACATAATTCCTCAGTGATATAAAGGCCTAAACCAGAGGATTCTTCCGTGTCTGATAGATTTTCAGAATAAAAACGGTTGCTGAGATTTTCTATTCTTTTGATGGGCTGTTTAACAAGGTTTGCAATCTCTAAGAAAAGCTGTTCCTTTTCCTTTCTCAAAGATAGACGTGCTTCTTCCTTGCCATGTTTGAGGACATTTCCAAGCAGATTTTGTAAAATTCGATCCTGTAAGTCTTCATCAGTCCTCATTTTCAGACCAGCTTCAACCTCAAAATCAAGCGTGATATTTGCCGCCTGAAAAACATCATAATAAGCCAAAGTCTTTTTGGTGATAAAAGTGGAAAGATCCACTTCTTCCAGTTTCGGTTTAACAGCTCCTTCCATCAACCGACGGTATTCTAGGAGAGCCTCCAAACGTTTGGAAACTAAATCAAGATGCTGGGCTACTTTTTGTAAGGTTTCTCCTTTGTTTTCAGGAGACTTTATCAATTGTTGGGTGTATCCTGAAGCGATAGTCAAAGGTGTCCGAATATCATGGGCGATATTACTGATGGCCATATCCAGAGTCTGCTTTTCCCTTTTCATAACCAATCGAGATTGCTCTACTTCCTGAAATAGATTCTCAATCTGCTGGTAGAGATGTAAAAAATGTTTGGAAAAAATGCTGACTCCGACTCTTTTCATACTACCCGTGAGAATCTTGTCTTCAATCTGTTGACTCAAGTTTTTAAGTGCTAGATGGTAGCGAATTAATACAATCGATAAAATAATTAGGAGTACCAGTAGAACAAAAATTATCATGTAGGTCATTGCTTGTCTCCTTTTAATCTTACCCCAACTCCCCAGATGGTTTCAATATATTCTTGATTTGGGTCAAGCTGGTTTAATTTTTTACGAAGATTACTCAAATGCGTATTGAGGGTATTATCTCCGGGTAGATAGCTCTCCTCCCAGACCAATTCATAAAGTTCTTCTTTTGTAAAAATTTTCTTAGGGTGTTTAAGGAGAGTTTGGAGAATTAAGCATTCTTTCTTGGCAAGACGAATCGTTTCCTGACTATTTTTGATTTCAAAACTTTCTGCATCAAACTGGATATTTTTTAAGTTTTGTGATAGATTTTCAGTTTTTACTATTTTCACAGGCTGTTTTTCTGCACTTTGGCGTAGTTGAACAGTAACTCTAGCAAAGACTTCGTCCAAATCAAAAGGTTTGACTATGTAATCATTGGCACCGTCTAAAAGGTATTGGCTGATAAGTTTTTTATCGCTCAAAGCCGTTAGCATAATGACTGGAGTTTGACTTTGTTCCCTGATAGCTTTTAAAACCTGATCCCCATTTTTCCCAGGAAGCATGATGTCTAGCAAAACGAGGTCAATCCCACCTTGGTCAAAATGCATGATTCCTTCTGTACCAGAAAAGGCTTGAATTACCTCATGCTCCTCAGTAAGAAGTGTTCGCAAAATTTCTTGAATGTCACTATTGTCTTCAATAACCAATATTCTAGCCATAAATACCAACCTTTCTGCAACTATTATAGCATGTTTTATTGATAAAGCTTAAATAGAAAAGCTCCTCGCATTAAAGCGCGAGAAAGCCTTAGAGGGTTAAAATATAAAGTTCACTTCCTAGATGACCTAGTATCCCTATAGTTGCTAGTGAAAACGAGTCTAGCAGAATGAATCTCTCATTTCTCCCCTACTAGTCCGTAATGCGTTGATACATTTCGGGTCTTCTATCTCGAAACAAGCCCCAGTTTAGGCGTTCGATTGCTCCCTTGTCTAGATCATAAGTAGCTAACAGAACAGCTTCAGCTTGTCTTTCAGCTCGTTCTAGAATAGCCCCTGTTTCATCCGTCATAAAGGATGAACCGTAGAAGTCAAGACTGGAACTCTGTCCACCATTTTCCTCACTAGGAGTGACTTCTTCCAAACCATAGCGATTGGCTGCGATGACTGGAACAATATTTGCTGCTGCGTGTCCTTGCATGGTACGTTGCCAATGACCACAACTATCTGTATCCAAAATCGGCTCTGAACCGATGGCTGTAGGATAAAAGAGCAATTCAGCACCATTTAACGCAAGACAGCGCGCTGTTTCAGGGAACCATTGATCCCAACAGATACCGATCCCAATCTTAGCATAGCGAGTATCCCAGACCTTGAAACCTGTGTTACCGGGTGTGAAATAAAACTTTTCTTGATAATAATGATCATCTGGTATGTGGGTCTTTCGATAAACACCCAGCACTTCCCCATCAGCGTCAATAACTGCAATAGAATTATACAAGACATTGCCATCTTTTTCATAGAAACTAATCGGTAGAACAATTTGTAGTTCTTTAGCAAGAACTTTAAAATGCTGAATAGCTGTATTGTTTGTCACCGACTGGGCATGCTGGTAGTAGTCATACTGACGTTCCTGACAAAAGTATGGACGTTCAAACAATTCGGGTAAAAGAATAATTTGTGCGCCTTGTTCTGCAGCCTGACGTACTAAACGCTCTGCTGTTTGAATATTTGTTGCCACATCCTTAGCGCATTTCATCTGAATAGCTGCAACTCTTACATTTCTCATCTTTTTCTCCTATTCTGGGATTTGTTGGGTGATACAGTGGATATTGCCACCACCTAATAGAATATCTCTGGCTGGAATTCCGACAACTTTACGGTCTGGGAAACACTTACTGAGGATATCTAAGGCCACTTGATCGTTTTTATCTTGAAACTGGGGAACAAGGACAGCCTTGTTGGCGATATAAAAGTTTACGTAGGAAGCTGCTAGTCGTTCACCTGCGTATCGCTCTTCTTCTCCTTCTTCATAGATGTAGCCTGGCAAATCCTCTTTGGTTACAACTTGATGAAGGGCTGGAATTGGAAGTTTATGAATGGTGAAGTGACGACCTTTTGCATCTGTTTCCTTTTCTAAAAGCGCTAAATCAGCTGCTGACATGGCATATTGAGGATCGCTTTTGTCGTCTGTCCAAGCCAAAACAAGCTCAGCAGGACCAACAAAGGCAGCAACATTGTCAACGTGTTCATTGGTTTCGTCCTGATAAATACCATAAGGAAGCCAAATGACTTTTTCAGCTCCAAGGTACTCTAATAAGGTACTCTCGATTTCCTCTTTAGTCAGATGAGGATTGCGACCAAGACTGAGAAGGCAACTTTCAGTTACGATAATGGTTCCTTGACCATCGCTATGTATCGCTCCGCCTTCTAGGACAAAAGGTTTGGCATCATAAACAGGCATTTCCAAGGACTCAGCAAAACGACTGGCTACTTGGTCATCATCTTCATAATCTTGATAAAGACCATCAACAGCACCACCCCAGGCATTGAAAGACCAATCCATGGCTAATTTCTGGCCTTTATCATTGACAAGAATGGTCGGACCTGTATCACGAGCCCAGGCATCATTGGTGGGAATGTCTAGATAAATAACGCTATCTCCAAGGTAGTCTTGGGCTTCAGCTAAGTAGTCTTGGTCCACCAAAAGATAGACTCTTTCTCCTTCTGCTATGGTCTTAATAATCTGGCTGAAAGCTCTTTTAGCAGCTTTACCTTGAAAAGGCCATGATCCTGGTCGAGTCGGCCATATCATGAGGGTACCATGATGGGGTTCGTACTCTGCCGGCATGCGATAGCCTAATTTTTGGGGACTGTCCATCATGATAATCTCCCTTTAAAATCTTGATAGCCGAAGGCTTTGACTAAGCTACAGTCACCCTGATCGTCCATGAGATAGAGACTTGGCAATCCAATACCATTAAAGGTGTTATTTTTAACAAATGAGTAAATAGCCATGTCTTCAAAATAAAGTCTATCACCGATTTGGACTGGATTTTCAAAACTATAATCACCAATTACATCGCCCGTCAAACAGGTATTAGAAGAAAGTCTGTAGGTATGGGCTTTTTCCTGTGCCTCAAAGCCATTTCTCAAAGGTGGACGATAGGGCATCTCAAGTACATCAGGCATATGGCAGGTCGCAGAGGCATCTAAAACCAAGATTTCCATACCGTTTTCTACAATATCTAATACCTCAGTTGCTAAATAACCCGCATTGAGCGCAATGGCTTCACCCGGCTCGATATAGATTTCAAGATTGTAAGTTTCTCGGATACGCTTGATTTCAGAAATCAGCAAATCTACATCATAGTCCTCTCTTGTGATGTGATGTCCGCCCCCCATATTGAGCCATTTGACTTCATGTAAATAAGAACCAAATTGTTCTTCTACAGCTTTCAAAGTTGTCTGTAAATCATCTGCTCCCTGCTCGCAAAGGGTGTGAAAATGAAGACCATCCACCAAATCCAGCAAATCACTCGGTATCTTGTCTGAAGTTACTCCAAAACGGGAGCCAGGTGCACAAGGGTCATAGAGCGCGTGGTCATCTTGAGTTGAACACTTAGGGTTGAGGCGCAAACCAACACTGACACCAGCCTCCCGACAACGGGCCCCATGTTTACGCAACTGTCTCTCTGAGTTAAAGACGATATGGTCTGTTATCTCAAGCAATTCCTCCAAGTCCGCATCCTTGAAAGCTGGCGCAAAGACATGGACTTCACCAGGAAATTCTTCCTTTGCTAATTTAGCCTCGTAGAGACCACTTGCAGTTGTACCAGATAGATATTGGCTAATCAAGGGATAGGTTTTGTAGAGGGAATAGGCCTTCTGGGCAAGCAAAACCTTGCAACCAGCCTCTTCTTGAACATATTGTAGAATGTGGCAGTTGGCTTCTAACTTGGCCAAGTCAACAACATAAGCTGGTGTGGGTACTTGTTCTAAATTCATTAGTCCACCATTTGTGGATTTTCAACCACAACCCAAGGCAAACCATACTCATTCAAAGCTTCCATAAATGGATCTGGATCCAATTCTTCAAGATTATACACTCCAGCTTGTTTCCAAGTTCCGTTCATAACCAATTTTGTCCCAATCATGGCTGGAACTCCTGTTGTGTAAGAAATAGCTTGTGAACCAACTTCTGCGTAACATTCCTGATGGTCACAAACATTGTAGATATAGATGGTCTTTTCAACACCGTCTTTGACACCTGTAAAGATACAGCCGATATTGGTTTTACCTACAGTACGTGGGCCAAGGCTAGCAGGATCTGGAAGCAAGGCTTTCAAAAATTGGATTGGAACAATTTCTTGGCCGTTAAAGTTCATGGTATCCGTACGAAGGAGACCGACATTTTCCAAACATTTCATGTGCGTCAAGTATGATTGACCAAAAGTCATAAAGAAACGAATGCGTTTGACTCCAGGAATGTTTTTGGCCAATGATTCGATTTCTTCATGGTGAAGAAGATACATGTCTTTTTGTCCAACTTGAGGGAAATCATACTCACGCTTGATAGACATAGCTTCGACTTCGACCCATTTTCCATCTTCCCAGTAAGAACCTGGCGCAGAAACCTCGCGCAGGTTGATTTCTGGGTTGAAGTTTGTTGCAAATGGATAACCGTGGTCACCACCATTACAGTCTAAAATGTCGATATAGTGGATTTCGTCAAAATAATGTTTAAGAGCGTAAGCTGAAAAAACGCTGGTTACACCTGGGTCAAAACCAGAACCAAGCAGAGCTGTCAAGCCAGCTTCTTTGAATTTTTCCTGATAAGCCCATTGCCATGAGTAGTCAAAGTAAGCAGTAAAACCAAGTTCCTTACAACGTTTTTCATAAATGGCACGCCATTCAGGGTCTTCTGTATCCTCTGCCTCGTAGTTAGCTGTGTCGATATAGTGAACACCTGTAGCCAAACAAGCATCCATAATGGTTAAATCTTGATATGGTAAAGCTACGTTCAAAACAGCTTCTGGCTTGTAGCTTTCAATCAGGGCAATCACTTCTTCAACCTTGTCAGCATCAAGAGCAGCTGTCTCAATTTTTGTACTTGTTTTACCTTCTAATTTATCCTTCAAGTCATCGCATTTTGACTTGGTACGGCTAGCGATCATAATTTCTGTAAAGGTTTCGCTATCTTGACAAATCTTTGAAATAGCAACTTGGGCAACGCCCCCACATCCAATAACTAATAAACGACTCATTTTTTTCCTTCCTCTTCTTCTAAAATGTCCTCAACATATTTGGGCAACATAAAGGCTCCCACGTGTAAGTTTGCAGTGTAGTATTCTGTGAAAAGCTGGCGTTTTTTCCAGCCTTCCTTGTCAAAATCTTTGATAGGGTGGTATTTTTTCGATGCAAATCCAAACAACCAATAACCAGCAGGGCTAGTTGGGATGTGGGCCTGATAGACCCGACTGATTGGAAAGGCTTGATTGACCTTGCGATGCATGCTTCGGCAAGCTGACTCATCCTCGTCAAAGAAGGGACTCCCATGCTGGTAAATCATGATTCCGTCTTCTTTAAGAGCACGATAACTGTTGCCGTAGAATTCCTTGGTAAAGAGTCCCTCCGTATGTCCAAATGGATCTGTCGCATCGTTGATAATGATATCATAATCATCTTCGCAGTTTCGCAAAAAGCGTAGCCCATTTTGGTAGTAAATGGTAACACGAGGATCATCTAGCCCTGCAGCAAAGTCTGGGAAATACTCACGACAGACCTCAACCAACATCTCATCTGGCTCCACAATATCGATTTGTTCCAGCTCAGGATAGAGTGTTAATACTTGGGCAACACCACCGTCGCCACCCCCAATAACCAAAACTTTCTTGGGATTTGGGTGGACAGCCATGGGAACGTGGACAGTCATTTCATTGTAGACAAAATCATCCGCATCTGAAAACAAAACATGCCCATTTAAAATCAATATTTTCCCAAAAGCTGGCGTATCCAAGACTTCGATATCCTGCCATTCGCTTTTACCAGCGTAGAGTTGCTTGGCTGTTCTCAGGGACAATTTCACATCTGGAGTATGAACTTCAGAAAACCATAAATCCATCTAGTTCTCCTTTCTCTTAATGACGTTGATGTGATTGACCTCAGGATCTTCCGTCCCTTGGAGGGAACAACCACGTTCCTTGGCAAATTGGATATAATCGACAATTTCTTGTGTAATGCGTTCTCCAGGAGCCAAGATAGGAATCCCTGGAGGATAGCACATGACAAATTCCCCACAGACCTGTCCAACAGATTCGTCTAAAAACAAACTTTTTCTCTCTGAATAGAAGGCTTCCTGAGGAGATAACACCAACTCGGGCTGAATATATCCTCCTGCTATCAAGTCCTTCCCATCTCGTGAATAGAGTCTCTTGATATCAGCCAGAGCACCAACCAAGCGCTCGATGTCTTGGATACGGTCACCAATCGAAATATAGGCCAAGATATTGCCAATATCACCAAACTCAATCTGAATGTCGTATTCGTCTCGTAGGAGGTCGTAAACCTCGATACCTGTTAAGCCAATACCCTGAGTGTAAACTGACAGCTTGGTTACATCAAAATCACATACTGACACACCATCTATTAACTCTTTTGAGTAGGCATAGTAGCCACCGATAGCATTAATTTCACGTCGGGCGTACTCGGATAGCTCAATGACCTTCTCAAACGACTCTTTACCACGAAGGGCCAAGTTGCGACGTGAAATATCTAAACTAGCCATCAACAAGTAAGAGGCAGATGTTGACTGGGTCAGGTTGATGATCTGACGAACGTATTCAGGATTCATCTGCTCTCCGATTAAAAGAAGCGAGCTTTGTGTCAAACTCCCACCAGACTTATGCATGGAAACTGCTGCCATATCAGCACCTGCATCCATAGCAGAAATTGGAAGTTTATCAGTAAAATGTAGGTGCGCTCCGTGGGCCTCATCTACCAAAACCATCATACCAGCTTCATGAGCCATTTTTGTCAATCCCCTTAGGTCTGAACAGATTCCGTAATAAGTAGGATTGTTAATCAAAATGGCCTTGCTATCTGGATGGTCCTTTATGGCTTTGGCTACTCGGTCATTTTCAAGACCTAAAGCGATACCAATCTTAGGATCTACACTCATCTCGATATAGATGGGAATGGCACCACATAGAACCAGCGCATTGATAGCAGATTTGTGGACATTACGTGGCAGAATAATCTTATCTCCAGCCTTGCAGGTTGACAGAATCATAGTCTGCACCGATGAAGTTGTTCCACCAATCATGAGAAAAGCATGGCTAGCTCCAAAAGCATCTGCAGCCAGCTCCTCTGCATCCCGAATAATCGAAATGGGGTGACCAAGATTATCCAAGGGTTTCATCGAATTGACATCAATGCCAACACATTTTTCTCCTAGTAGTTCAACAAGTTCTGGATTTCCCCGTCCACGCTTGTGACCTGGAACATCAAAGGGAACAATCCGTTTCTTGCGTAACTTCACCAAGGCCTCATAAATTGGGGCTTGGTTTTGATCTAACTCTTTCAAGACATACTCCTTTCAATATTTTTAGGACCTTATGAAAACTAAGGAACTAAAGGTTGACTCATGAAAAAAGAGCAGGATTTCACCTGCTCTGCAATCTTCTGACGTTTTTATGTTTGTTTCTGTTGAGTATGTCTGTTCCCGATGTTTCCTAACTCTCTAGTAGCAAATATTACGTACTTTATTGATCGTTTCACAAGATGACGTGTGCTTTCACCACACTAAAAATTTATGAATTAGGACAAGTGTCCTAACATCAACTTATAAAAGTAGGCTTTTAACCCTATCAATAATGTGGCTTTTCAACCACGCTTCGGCATTCAACCCTGCCTGTCCGTAGGCATTTTTTACTCGGGTTTATATTTGCTAGAAAACATCATCCCATTTTCTAAGCTTTATTAATATAACATACTTCTAACACTCTGTAAAGTACTTTTTTGAAAAAATATCTATTTTTGTTCGGAAAAATAATATTTTATATAGATTTGTATAGGTTGTATAATGTGAAAGCGGATATAAAAAGAACTAGTCCACTAGTTCTTTTAAATGTATCTTAACGATTAATGGTAACAGAAAAACGATAGCCATTTAATTGTATAAATTTCACCAAAACGAATAAAGCAGTTCGTTTATTAGCATTGGCAAAAACATGCTTTTTTTCAAGCAATACAAGTAGCTCATTGAGAATAAGCGAGCCACTCATTAATCAGACTAGCGACTTCTCTAGGTGCTTCAGTATAAAGCTCATGGCCAAAGTTCTCTAGAAAAATAGTATCAAAATAATCTGGCAATTCTTTTAAGGCTTCCTCTCTCCATGTAGCTTCATTAGAATAGCAAGGACTGATAAACAAGGTATCTCCCACTTCTCTTTTAAAAGCTTGTATTTTCCTCCGTAGGCGGAGGATCGCTTCTATATTTTCATAATTTATAGCCAACTCATATCTATTATACTTCGCATTCCAGTGATAGGACTGTCTTACAGCTTTCTCCATATTTTCTGACCAATGCTTTGCTTCAGATTTTTCTTTAGAAATAAGAACATCTAAGTCCGAAACGACTTGAGATTCAATATAGTTTTTAGTTTCCTCTAACTCTGTATCTAAAGGTAAAATCTTATCTAATCTAGATAGCCACCATCCAAAAGAATCAGTTTTGTCACTTCATAAAATTCTGATGCAAGATAACGCGCCAAATCTCCTCCAAGAGAATGACCTATCAGACATATAGATTCTTCCTCTACAATCTCATTTTTAAACCATGATTTCAACTCTGTTTCATCTTGAAGATGCTTTTCATATGGATTTAGAAAATAAATCTGCGAATTTAGTTCTTGAAAAAAATCCTTGCTATGATAGACATTGCTTCCCAAACCGCCAATAAAATATTTTTTCATTCTCTACTTAATACTATGCTTATTCATCTTTTGTTCAAAGATAGTCGTGATAATTTGACGCAATTCTTCGCGTTCTTTTTCTGGTATTTCACCACTTGTTTGAGCTACAGCGTAGAGTTCAGGGTGTTCAATTGAAATGCGTTTAATAGTACGTGTCGTAGCATGCTTTCTGACGAAAAATGGGATTCGCTTAATCAATTCTTGTGGTACTAGAGCAAGAATTTTTTTAGCAGTTTCCTTGTCACTAATCTTAGAAGTAGTTAGCCCATTCTTAATCATTTCCTGTTCTTTTTCTGTAAAATCTTTTAATTCCATCTGATTAATTCTCCTATTTTCTTTAAGTTAAATTATATACCAATTGTAGCAAGACGACAAATAGTCTGTTTGTAAAATCTTCTCTATACTACAACTTTCCTGTCGCTCATAATTGCTCTTTAATAAAAAATCACAAATCCATTTGGAGAAATCACAAGCTGATTCTCTAGTTCTTGGCAATTGCTTGCTAGTGCTACTGCTTCCTTTTCTAAAAGATAATCTTCTTTGGACTGGTTAAAAATGGCTTTGATGACTTGGTTATCGTAATTCCATTTCAAGGTTAGTACATCAGCTTTGATTTCTTGGAGGCTATACTTGCCGTGCTGAATGATTGCTGATGAGTGTTTGCGAATTTTGATTAGATCCTTGATAAAGTTCAGCATATCATTGTCACTTGATACGCGTTCCCAAGGCATACAACGACGGCAATCTGGGTCTGGTCCTCCGGTTAAGGCTAACTCGGTTCCGTAATAGATGCAGGGTGTTCCTTTTTGTAAAAAGAGAAAGGCTAGGGCTGATTTAACCAGTTGAACATCCTCATTGGCCGTCCACAAGATTCGTTCTGTATCATGCGAATCCAAGAGATTAAACATAACCTCTGAAATCTGTTGCTTGTAATACATAGACTGACCATTGATTTCATCGATGAATTGGTCTGTCTTCTTAATTCCTCGTAAGAAATAGTCTTTGATACTATCAGATAAAGTATAATTCATGACAGCATGGAACTCATCTCCATTTAACCAAGGCTGAGACGTATGCCAGACTTCTCCTAAAATATAAAGATCAGGTTTTTTAGCTAAAACTGCCTTGCGAAAATCCTTCCAGAACTGATGGTCAATCTCATTAGCCACATCCAAACGCCAAGCATCAATATCAAACTCTTCAATCCAATAAGTCGCAACCTTTAAAAGATAGTCCTTGACCTCTGAATTTGCTGTATTTAGCTTAGGCATATAGTCCTCGAAACCAAAGGCATGATAGGGTAACTCTCTCTTATTGGCTAGCTTTTCAGTCGTCACTGGGAATTGTTGTATATGGAACCAATCTTTATAAGCAGACTGTTTACCATTTTTGACAACATCTTGCCATTGAGGCGATTGCGAACCAATATGGTTAAATACCGCATCCAGCATAATTTTCATGCCACGCTGATGGGCTTGCTCGACCAGTTCTCGAAAAGTCTCCTTGTCTCCAAAATGACGGTCAATTTCAAAGTAATCTGTCGTATTGTACTTGTGATTGCTCGTAGATTCAAAGATGGGACAGAGATAAAGACCCGTAATACCTAAGTCTTGCAAGTAATCCAGATGGTCAATAATCCCCTGTAAATCACCACCAAAGAAATCATCACTCTTCGGTGTGATTGATGAATCCCAGTCTATTGCTCCTTCTGGGTTTAATAGAGCATTTCCATTAGCAAATCTCTCAGGAAATATCTGATACCATACTGTATTTGAAACCCATTCGGGAACCTGACAGGCATCAATCTCATGTATATAAGGCAACTTGAATCCGCTTCCAATGGCATGAAGATTTTCTATAGAATTTTCAACGCACCCTTTATCACCGTACAAGATGCTTTGGCCTTCTGTATCCTTGAGTTCAAAGAGATACTGGATACGTGCAAAGTCAACGGACACTTCAACCTGCCAATAATCAAAGATGGCGTCAGAAGTCAGCTTAGCCATTTCCTTTGCATCTTGATAAAACTCCTCCATAAAGATAAAAGGGTCCCCGTAATGCAAGTTGATGCTTTTAATGTCCCCTTTCTTAGTTCGAATCCGAATATGAAGTTTCTTATCCTTATAAAGATAGGCAAACTCAGACTCTGGCCTATGGCAAATAGCACTTAATTCCATCAATTTGTCTCCTAAAGTTTTAATCCAAATTCTACGCAAACGTTTTCATAATTGTGATTCTAGTATACTACTTTAAAATTTTATTTTCAAGACTAATCCGTAGTTTTGAGTGGATTGTTTTCGAGAATATAAAAAAGCAGTAAGTCTTAATACCTACTACTTTCTGATTGATGATTTACAAATGCCTTTCCAGCCACTCTATTTTTTTAAAATCCTTATTGTTATTGTGATCATTTCGATAGGAATCTTGGGAAGAAGCCTTGTAAATACTTAAAAACTGTTCCAAACTTGGAACGCGAAAAGTGATGTTTTCGAGATGAATCAGCTCTATATCCGATTCCGAAACTCCTGCAAAATCAGTTAAAGAATCGATACTTCCGAATTCAACACTCAGACCATCTTTTTTGAATTCATGCTCATGAATATCTATTAAGGCATAGCCTAAGTGTTTCATCACTTTCATTATCTTGTCCCACTCATAAATTCTGAGATGATCAGGTGCTTCCCAACCTCTAGGATCACCAGGCACATGAATGTCAATGTCAGACGGCCTCCATTCATCATTTGAACGGTATTCAAAACCCAAGGAACCCATGAGCGTCGGTGTGATTCCGATTTGGTTTAAATGAGAACAAATTGTTCGAAATTCATCAAATAGAGAATTCATTCCTCCTCCAATCGTTGATATAGAACTTAATTTCATTGTGAATAATAAACTAATTTTTACCTTCTACTCTTTCGGCTTTGAAAACACTTCTACTCGCTGAGCTAGAACTTTGATTTCTACAGGTAGGTTATCCGATTTATCGCCGTCAACATCTGACTCCAATTCACTATCTGAAGAAATCTTAATATTACGCGCTCTGATATACTCAATATTATCATTGCCAACAACATCTCCTTTTAGTAAATCAGGAATAACGGATAATTTGGAGAATAGAGACGCATCTTTCAGAATCAAAATATTGGCATAGCCGTCTTTGTTTTCTTCAAAGATTTTCTTATCAGCGAAGTAATTTGTCAAGAGAACCAAAACATGGCTAGCTTCACCAACATAATTTCCATTTTCTGTCTCAACCTTAATGTTAAAGACCTGATCCGTCATAACGGACTTCATGGTATTTACAGCATAGGCTAAAATACCGAATTTTGTCTTGTCCTCGATTTCAACATTGTGAATCGCCTCAGGAAGTGAACCGATACTAAAGATATAACCAAAATAATTGTCATTTGCTTTACCGATATCAATCTTATTGGTTAAATCAAAATCCAGTTCGTCAATTGCGCCATCGATGTCTTGATTGATTTCCAAAAGTTTTGTAATGAGGTTACCCGTACCGCCTGGGATAATCCCTAACTTAGGAATGTAGTCTCTCTCAGCAATACCCGAAATGACTTCGTTGACAGTCCCATCTCCACCAAACACAACCACTGCATCGTACTGCTCACTAGAAGCTTCCTCAGCAAAATGTGTTGCATCCAGCGCTTTTTCGGTAATTTTGGTTTCTACGTGCTCAAAATATTCTTTTGCTTTATTCTCCAGCTTTTCTTTATAATCCAAAGCCTTCTCGCCACCAGAAGTAGGGTTGATAATTAACATTGCCTTTTTCATTAATTTCTCCTTAATTTTAAATAGAAATGTTTACATTTCGTCGTATGCAACTAAATGTACTCTCATTATACAATGAAAATACAGAAAAGAGAAATATGACGTACTGGAGATTAATATAATTTTATTCTATTTTCCCATCGCATAACTACATCTTTTAAGGGGGCATCCAAGTAAGAATAGGCCTTATCCTTTATCCAATCAGGAATACCATAAGCTGCCTCGGCTATGCTGCCAGTGATTGCAGCAAGTGTATCACTGTCGCCACCAAGTGAGATAGCATTTCTTATCGCATCTTCAAAGTCTGTACTTTCAAGAAAGGCAATAATGGCCTGAGGGACAGTATCCTGACAAGTTTCGTTGAAACGGTATATAGGGCGGATTTCATTTAAAGTTTGAGATAAATTGTAACCGTATGTCTTCTCTATATAATCCTTAATCCGTCTTTTACACTCTGTAGGATTATCATTAATTGGTTGCTCGTATTCTCTACAATAACCACCAAAGTAAAAACGACACAGAAAGATAGCATCAGCTGTAGCCATAGCACCTTTGACACCTTCTGGATGATTATGAGTTACCTCTGCAGAAAGACTCGCAAGTCCTCTAGATGATGACCACATTCCGGTTCTCGCATAGACATCACAGTCCATGACCCAAGCACATGGAGAAACACGCATAGCTGATCCATTCCCAAAGCTATTATAAGGCTCACGGTTATCGCTCTTTAGCCATGCATTAAACCGAGCACCGTAATCAGCATTCTGATACATTCTGCCATATTTCTTCATCGCGTCAATGAAGTCGTCTTTTTGTCCCCCATTCATAATTGCTTCTGCAACAGCACAGGTCATAACCGTGTCATCTGTAAAAAAGCAGTCCTTACGAAATAAAGGAAAGTCCTTCGTTTTGATATTGTTCCATTCGTAAACAGAACCTACAATATCTCCAATAATTGCTCCTAGCATCAGATTCCTCCTTATAAGATATCGGGAATTTGACCATCAACTATAGTTTTAAAATTATCTATTATCGAATTTTGTATAATTTATAGGTATTCATCTAATCAAATTACAATTAAAAAACTTTTTTGATTCCACTATGTACTACATCTTCCTATTATACCTAAAACGGAAGTACTCCAGCCATCAGCCCTTGAGCAATAAAACATCTATTATTTTGAAAATCTGAAAAATACGTATCACTTATAAAACTGTATAAGATATCAACGGGTCTATTGTACCAATCCTTGTATACATAGTCCATATTATATATCAATAAAGCTTGTCCATCTTGACTATAGCCCTTGAAAGTTATCGAAAATGCATCTCTATAACCAATAACTTTATCATTCTTATTTGAATTGTTTCCCTTTCTATATTTCTCAAAATCAATAAGTAGCGTATATTTCATGAGTTTAGATAAGGCTTTTTCTGATAGTTTCTGACTATGTTCAAAAACGATCATTCCAGTATTCCCACATTCTTGGTAGGACAGTTCAGAGTTCATCAAATTACACTCAAAATAACCAAAAATTTCACAACCACAATGAATAATAAATTCAATTTTAGAAAAATATTCCTTAGTCCATATCATCTTATCTCTCCATTCCTAAGTATGCTAAGAAAAAATGTTCAAAACTCACAAATCTACTTTTAGCCTATTTTATTTTAATTTCAGGCATAATACTAAAATATCTCTTACGGTAAAAGCCTTTTTTCAATACTTTCTTAAGTTCTTTTGTTATAAGATTTTTACGCTTTGACCAGCAAAACTTACACATTCAACGGTTCGGACTTACCGTATCATCCGTGAAAAAACAATCCTCAAGAAATAAAGGAAAATCCTTCGTTTTGATATTGTTCCATTCGTAAATAGAACCTACAATATCTCCAACAATTGCTCCTAGCATAAGATTCCTCTTTATGGCATATCAGATTTGTTACACATTTCTAATGGATTGCTCTTTAAAAATGGCTCAACTAAATCAATCCACTCCTGATGTAGGTAAGATGATAAATAACCGTGATTATAATCCTTTGCTTCATACAAAATTGTATTTGAATGTAGCTGATGAAATAATTTCGCTGATTCTTTCACACAGTTCAATTCTTTTTCACCATAGATATACAGAACCTGAGCCTTGCTAGCAGAAATCATATTTTTCAGCTTGTAATGCCCCATATAGGTTTTGTAAATGGTCACCAATGTTTTAACAGGCGTCCTTGGCAGATCCTCCAAATAATAAGCTTTTATTTCCTCTGGATAAGCCAGTTTAGGATAGAGTTTGTTCATCATGCTTAACTGAAGTTTGCAAGAGAATTTATTGAACATCAGTTTACCAAATAGACGTACAAGAAAAATGCTGATTTTAGCTAACCTTGGTTGAGGAATACAGAGGCTTCCGTCTATAATGGCCTTCTCTGCAATTTCACTATCTAAAGACAAAAGCTCCATGGCAATTTGACCACCAAGTGAAACACCACCGATTGCAAAAAATTTCCCACCACAGTTTGCTTTGATATAGTCTAGAATCTCCAAAGCAGAATCTTCAGTAGAAACATAATCAAGTTGATATTCCTCGCCGTGGCCATTCAAAGTGGGTAGAATAACACGGTATTTTTCTGACAAGATACGTGCTTGACGAAGATAATTCCACCAAGAACTGCCGCCACCGTGTATTAGTAAGATAGGAGGTAAGTTCTTATCCCCAAATTCATGGAATTTCATGTTTAAACTCCTTATTGTAGGACTTTCCCTAGCTACATCCTTGTTTAATCAGTTTGAATAAGCAGTGATATGCCTCAACATGTGGTAATATTCTACTTTTATACTAACAAACAAAAGGCAGTAAAAATTATTTTAGAATGATACTGTGAAACGGAAAGATTTTCACCATTTCAAAAGAAACGACATTCATCACTCCACTTTAAATTATAATAGATAATTCTCTAACATAGATCATCTAATTAGCAAATCGTTACTTTCAATAATGG
>NZ_RJOH01000018.1:0-35141 GCF_003942995.1 Streptococcus mitis
GGAAGTGTGGCGACACATGTAGCGGACTAATACTAATAGCTCGAGGACTTATCCAAAGTAACTGAGAATATGAAAGCGAANGGTTTTCTTGNTTTGAATAGATATTCAATTTTGAGTAGGTATTACTCAGAGTTAAGTGACGATAGCCTAGGAGATACACCTGTACCCATGCCGAACACAGAAGTTAAGCCCTAGAACGCCGGAAGTAGTTGGGGGTTGCCCCCTGTGAGATATGGAAGTCGCTTAGCTCTAGGGAGTTTAGCTCAGCTGGGAGAGCATCTGCCTTACAAGCAGAGGGTCAGCGGTTCGATCCCGTTAACTCCCATTTAAGCGGGTGTAGTTTAGTGGTAAAACTACAGCCTTCCAAGCTGTTGTCGCGAGTTCGATTCTCGTCACCCGCTTTGAACTTTGTTCAAATTACATTACCAAGTTTTTAACTTGGGCGCGTAGCTCAGGTGGTTAGAGCGCACGCCTGATAAGCGTGAGGTCGGTGGTTCGAGTCCACTCGTGCCCATAAAGTTTGGTCCGTTGGTCAAGGGGTTAAGACACCGCCTTTTCACGGCGGTAACACGGGTTCGAATCCCGTACGGACTATTTTGGAGGATTACCCAAGTCCGGCTGAAGGGAACGGTCTTGAAAACCGTCAGGCGTGTAAAAGCGTGCGTGGGTTCGAATCCCACATCCTCCTTTTGTATTAACGCGGGATGGAGCAGCTCGGTAGCTCGTCGGGCTCATAACCCGAAGGTCGTAGGTTCAAATCCTGCTCCCGCAATAAGGCTCGGTAGCTCAGTTGGTAGAGCAATGGATTGAAGCTCCATGTGTCGGCGGTTCGATTCCGTCTCGCGCGAAGTGGTTAACACACCAGATTGTGGCTCTGGCATGCGTGGGTTCGATCCCCATCACTCGCCTATTTTATATTATTGGGGTATAGCCAAGCGGTAAGGCAAGGGACTTTGACTCCCTCATGCGTTGGTTCGAATCCAGCTACCCCAGTTACTATTTGCCGGCGTGGCGGAATTGGCAGACGCGCTGGACTCAAAATCCAGTGTCCGCAAGGACGTGCCGGTTCGACCCCGGCCGCCGGTATAGTATAGAGTTAAGGAACGTTGTAAATCTTCGTTCCTTTTTTATATTATTTTTGCTATAATAATAGTTATTCAAATTTTATTTAGATTATGAAAGTGTAGGGAAGTATGTCTCGTTCTATCGATTTATTAAAACATCGGTATTTGAAAAATATTAAAGAAAACCCTGAATTGTTTGTTGGGATTGAGCTGGAATATCCTGTTGTAAACTTGGAAGGGGATGCTACAGATGTTGAAGTTATCAAACACTTATTCCGATATTTAGTTTATGCTTTGGATTTTACTGTCGAAAAGGTAGATAATTTTGGGACTCCTATTCAGTTAGTGGAGCCAGCAAGTCAGGATGTTATTTTATTTGAAGTTTCCTATACTACGATTGAGTTTGCATTTGGTAAGGCTGAAACGATACAAGAGGTTGAAGAACGTTTTAGTATTTATATGGCAGCAATCCAGACAAAGTTAGCTGAATCAAATCATGCTATTGTTGGCTGTGGTATTCATCCCAACTGGGATAAAAATGAGAATTGTCCAGTGGCTTTCCCTCGGTATCGCATGTTGATGGACTATTTGAATTTGAGTAGGAATGTGAATGAATCAGACTTACATCATTTTCCTGAATATGGTGCTTTTATCTGTGGGAGTCAGGTACAGTTGGATGTTTCAAAGTCTAACTACTTACGGGTGATTAATGCTTTTACCCAAATTGAAGCTGTTAAGGCTTATTTATTTCCAAACTCTGAGTTTTCGGGAGCAGATTGGGATACGAAAATTTCAAGGGACATTTTCTGGGAAGACTCGATGCATGGTATCTATCCAGAGAACGTCGGTGTCAATGCTAGGCTATTTAAAGATGAGGATGATTTTTTTGATTATCTAGATCATTCTTCAATTTTTACTGCGGAACGTGATGGACAAACCTATTATTTTTATCCGATTCAGGCTAGGGACTATTTGGCTACACCTGAAATCCAAGCATATGCGCTTAATGGGGATGAGATTCTTATTTACCCTCAAGAGAAGGATTTTGAAACCCATCGTAGTTATCAGTACCAAGACTTAACGACTCGCGGAACAGTTGAGTTTCGTAGTGTGTGTACTCAACCTCTAGATAGAACCTTCGCTTCAGCAGCTTTTCACTTAGGATTGTTGGTTAATTTAGATAAGTTAGAAGCTTACTTAGAAACAGTACCTTTCTTTAAAGAATTTGGTCGTGATTACAAGTTTTTAAGACGGCAATTTTCTAAAAAAAATCTTATAGCTGAGGAAAAACCTGCGATTATTGAATTTTCCAAAGACTTACTCCTTCTAGCTGAGGAAGGACTGGAGATGAGAAATAAGCAAGAAATGACCTACTTACAGGCTTTGAAAGAAGAATTGGGCCTATAATTTCTCTTACAAAAGGAGAATTTTCTGAAAAATCATGATATAATGGATGAGACTATAGATAAAGGACAGAGAGTAATGACATTAGTTTATCAATCAACGCGTGATGCCAACAATACAGTAACTGCTAGTCAAGCTATTTTGCAAGGTTTGGCGACGGACGGTGGTTTGTTTACACCGCTTACTTATCCAAAGGTAGATTTGGACTTTGACAAATTGAAAGATGCTTCTTATCAGGAAGTTGCTAAGTTAGTTTTGTCGGCATTTTTAGATGACTTTACAGCTGAGGAGTTGGATTACTGTATCAACAATGCCTACGATAGCAAATTTGATACTCCTGCTATCGCGCCATTAGTGAAATTAGACGGACAATATAACTTGGAACTTTTCCATGGTTCAACAATTGCCTTTAAGGATATGGCCTTGTCTATTTTGCCATACTTTATGACAACAGCTGCTAAGAAACATGGTTTGGAGAACAAGATTGTCATCTTGACAGCGACATCTGGTGACACGGGGAAAGCTGCTATGGCAGGATTTGCGGATGTACCTGGTACTGAGATTATCGTCTTTTATCCAAAGGATGGTGTCAGCAAGGTACAAGAGTTGCAAATGACCACTCAGACTGGCGACAATACTCATGTTATCGCTATTGATGGTAACTTTGACGATGCGCAAACAAATGTGAAGCACATGTTTAACGACGTAGTTCTTCGTGAAAGATTAGCGGCTAACAAGTTGCAATTTTCATCTGCAAACTCTATGAATATTGGTCGTTTGGTGCCACAGATTGTTTATTATGTTTATGCCTATGCTCAGTTAGTTAAGACTGGTGAGATTGTGGCTGGTGAACAGATCAACTTTACCGTACCAACAGGAAACTTTGGAAATATCTTGGCTGCTTTTTATGCCAAACAAATCGGCTTACCAGTTGGTAAATTGATCTGTGCTTCAAATGATAACAATGTTTTGACAGACTTCTTCAAGACACGTGTTTACGATAAGAAACGTGAGTTTAAGGTAACAACTAGCCCATCTATGGATATCTTGGTATCTTCAAACTTGGAGCGTCTCATTTTCCACCTTTTGGGTAATGATGCGGTTAAAACAGCTGAACTTATGAATGCCTTGAACAAGCAAGGACAATATGAGTTGACAGACTTTGATGCAGAGATTTTGGACCTCTTTGCAGCTGAATATGCGACTGAGGAAGAAACGGCAGCAGAAATCAAGCGTGTTTATGAGGCAGATTCTTATATCGAGGATCCACATACGGCGGTTGCCTCGGCAGTTTATAAGAAATACCAAGCGGCTACTGGCGATGTGACTAAGACAGTGATTGCTTCAACAGCGAGTCCATACAAGTTCCCAGTGGTTGCAGTAGAAGCTGTAACAGGTAAAGTAGGCTTGACTGACTTTGAAGCCTTGGCTCAATTACATGATATTTCAGGAGTTGCAGTACCACCAGCAGTTGACGGGCTTGAAACAGCTCCTGTTCGTCACAAGACAACAGTGGCAGCTGCTGATATGCAAGCAGCGGTTGAGGCTTATCTAGGACTTTAAGACAGAGGGAGTAAACTCGGTTGGGAAACCAACTGAGTTTCTTTTCATCAGGAGGAAGGATTGTTTAAGAAAAATAAAGACATTCTTAATATTGCCTTGCCAGCTATGGGCGAAAATTTTTTGCAGATGCTCATGGGGATGGTGGATAGTTACTTAGTAGCCCACTTGGGCTTGATAGCTATTTCGGGTGTATCAGTAGCTGGCAATATTATCACGATTTATCAGGCGATTTTCATCGCTCTGGGAGCTGCTATTTCCAGTGTTATTTCAAAAAATTTGGGGCAGAAGGATCAATCTATGCTAGCCTATCATGTGACTGAGGCATTGAAGATTACCTTACTATTAAGTTTCCTTTTAGGATTTTTGTCCATCTTCGCTGGGAAAGAGATGATAGGACTTTTGGGGACGGAGAGAGATGTAGCTGAGAGTGGTGGACTCTACCTATCTTTGGTAGGCGGATCGATTGTTCTCTTAGGTTTAATGACTAGTCTGGGAGCCTTGATTCGTGCAACGCATAATCCACGTCTGCCTCTCTATGTTAGTTTTTTATCCAATGCCTTGAATATTCTTTTTTCAAGTCTAGCTATTTTTGTTCTGGATATGGGGATAGCTGGTGTTGCTTGGGGGACAATTCTGTCTCGTTTGGTAGGTCTTGTGATTTTATGGTCGCAATTAAAGTTGCCTTTTGAGAAACCGACTTTTGGTTTAGATAAGGAACTATTGACCTTAGCGTTGCCAGCAGCTGGAGAGAGGCTCATGATGAGGGCTGGAGATGTCGTGATCATTGCCTTGGTTGTTTCTTTTGGAACGGAGGCGGTGGCTGGAAATGCAGTCGGAGAAGTCTTGACCCAGTTTAACTATATGCCTGCCTTTGGCGTCGCTACTGCAACGGTCATGCTGGTAGCTCGAGCAGTTGGAGAGGATAATTGGGAAAGAGTAGCTAATTTGAGCAAGCAAACCTTTTGGCTTTCTCTGCTTCTCATGTTGCCCTTGACGCTTAGTGTCTATGCCTTGGGTATACCACTAACTCATCTCTATACGACTGATTCTCTAGCGGTGGAGGCTAGTGTGCTAGTGACACTTTTTTCACTACTTGGTACTCCTATGACGATAGGAACAGTCATCTATACAGCAGTCTGGCAGGGTTTGGGCAATGCTCGGCTTCCCTTTTATGCGACAAGTATAGGAATGTGGTGTATCCGCATTGGAACAGGATATCTGATGGGGATTGTGCTTGGTTGGGGCTTGCCCGGTATTTGGGCCGGAACCCTTTTGGATAATGGTTTTCGTTGGTTATTTCTACGTTACCGTTACCAGCGTTATATGAGCTTGAAAGGATAGGAAATGCAAAAAACAGCTTTTATTTGGGATTTAGATGGGACTTTATTGGATTCTTACGAAGCGATTTTATCAGGAATTGAGGAAACTTTTGCTCAGTTTTCTATTCCTTATGATAAGGAGCAGGTGAGGGAGTTTATTCTCAAGTTTTCTGTGCAGGATTTACTTGTGCAGGTGGCAGAAGAGAGAAAGCTGGATGTGGAAATGCTAAATCAGGTGCGTGCCCAGAGTTTGGCTGAGAAGAATGCTCAGGTAGTTTTGATGCCAGGTGCGCGTGATGTGCTAGCTTGGGCAGAGGAATCAGGAATTCAGCAGTTTGTTTACACTCATAAGGGAGACAATGCTCGTACCATTCTCAGAGACTTGGGTTTGGAATCTTATTTTACAGAGATTTTAACCAGTCAGAGTGGTTTTGTGCGGAAGCCAAGTCCAGAAGCGGCTAACTATCTGTTAGGCAAGTATCAGTTGGATTCTGAGAAGACCTATTATATAGGGGATCGGACTCTGGATGTGGAATTTGCCCAGAATAGTGGGATTCAAAGTATCAACTTTTTAGAGTCGACTTATGAAGGAAATCATAGGATTCAAGGGTTAGCAGATATTCCTTATATTTTTGGGGATTGGGAACGATAAGATTGTGTCAGTTTTGTGACAGAGACCTAACAAACTATTTCAAGTAACCAAGTTTGTTACAAGGAATAGACAGTTCTGTTAAATAGGCCCGAGAGGGCTTTTTTTCTGCATTTTTTGTGTTATGATAGACAGGTACTCATTTGAAAGGAATAGGAAAGAATGAAGAAAAGAATATTATTAGCTTCAACAGTAGCCTTGTCATTTGCCCCAGTATTGGCAACTCAAGCAGAAGAAGTTCTTTGGACTGCACGTAGTGTTGAGCAAATCCAAAACGATTTGACTAAAACGGACAACAAAACAAGTTATACCGTTCAGTATGGTGATACCTTGAGCACCATTGCAGAAGCCTTGGGTGTAGATGTCACAGTTCTTGCGAATTTGAATAAAATCACTAATATGGACTTGATTTTCCCAGAAACTGTTTTGACAACGACCGTCAATGAAGCAGAAGAAGTAACAGAAGTTGAAATCCAAACACCTCAAGCGGCTTCTAGTGAAGAGGTGACAACTGCGACAGCAGATTTGACAACCAATCAAGTGACCGTAGATGATCAAACTGTTCAGGTTGCAGACCTTTCTCAACCGATTGCAGAAGCGCCAAAAGCGGTAGAAACTACAAGTACAAAAGAAGTAGCAACAAATTCAGAAGTTGCAGAGACAGTTGCTACTGCAGAAGAAGTAGCACCATCTACAAATACTTCAACGTCAGAGGAGCAAACAGCCGAAACAAGTAGTGCAGTTGCAGAAGCAGCTCCTCAGGCAACGACTTCAGCTGAGAAAAATGAAACTCAAGCAAGCCCACAAGATGTTTCAACAGTGGAAGAAACTACAACTCCAACAGAAGAAACAGCAATCGAAACAACTGCAACAAGTTCAGAAGAATTAAAAGAAGCCTCATCAAATGAAGCTACAACAGCAGTTTCTACTTATCAACCAGAAGAGAAGAAAACAGTTTCAACAACTTACGCAGCTCCAGCAGCGCCCGATTATGCTGGACTTGCGGTAGCGAAATCTGAAAATGCAGGCCTTCAACCACAAACAGCGGCCTTTAAAGAAGAAATTGCTAACTTGTTTGGCATCACATCCTTTAGTGGTTACCGTCCAGGAGACAGTGGAGATCACGGAAAAGGTTTGGCTATCGACTTTATGGTACCAGAAAGCTCAGAATTAGGGGATAAGATTGCGGAATACGCTATTCAAAACATGGCCAGCCGTGGAATTAGTTACATTATTTGGAAACAACGTTTCTATGCTCCATTCGATAGCAAATATGGGCCAGCTAATACTTGGAACCCAATGCCAGACCGTGGTAGCGTGACAGAAAATCACTATGATCACGTTCACGTTTCAATGAATGGATAAACCAGACTTGGTAATATCATTTTGACGAATGAGATCTAGCTTTCATGATTGGAAGTAAGTCTCGTTCGTTTTTCTTTGTCATACTCTTCGAAATTCTCTTCAAACCACGTCAGTTTTATCTGCAACCTCAAAGCTGTGCTTTGAGCAACCTACGGATAGCTTCCTAGTTAGCTCTTTGACTTTCATTGAGTATCAATATGAATGGAAAATGGAAGTTACCATTTTGTAATGATTGAAGCAACATTCTTGCAATCTATTTTATTTTATAATATAATTGATTAGTCAATTATTGATGAATCAATAGAAAGAAGAAAGAAATGATAGAGATTCAAGATTTACTTTATCAACTCCGCTTGTCTGAGCAAGCGAGTACGCAATTGTTTGAAAAAAGACTTGGGATTAGTTTGACACGGTATCAAATTTTATTATTTTTGCTGAAGCATTCCCCTTGTAATCAAATAGCGGTTCAGGAGCGTTTGAAGATTGATCAGGCTGCTTTGACCCGACATTTCAAAATTCTGGAAAAGGAAGGTTTGGTGGAGCGTCATCGTAATCCTGAAAATCAGCGGGAAGTGTTGGTAGAGGCTACGAAGTACGCTAAGGAGCAGTTAGTGGTGAATCCACCTCTGCAGCATATCAAGGTTAAGCAAGAGATGGAAAGTATCTTAACAGAGTCTGAAAGAACAGAACTCAGCCGTTTATTAAATAAATTGGTTTTGGGTATTGAAAATATAGAAATTTAAGGAGAAATAGATGTCAATTATTACAATCATTTTAGCAACGATTGTTGCTTTGGAGCATTTTTACATTTTTTATTTGGAAAGTATTGCAACGCAATCAGATGCGACTAGTCGTGTCTTTAACATGGACAAGGAAGAACTGGCTCGTCCGTCAGTAAGTTCATTGTTTAAAAATCAAGGGATTTATAATGCTTTGCTAGGAGTCTTTCTCTTGTATGGTATTTATTTCTCACAGAATTTAGAAATTGTGACTATTTTTGTCTTATTTGTGATTGGGGCTGCGGCCTATGGCTCTCTCACAGCAGATAAGAAAATTATTTTGAAGCAAGGTGGACCAGCTATTTTGACCTTGATTAGCATTTTCCTCTTTAAATAAACTTGAAGGTCGATTCTAGTCTCACTAATCCTTTTCACTCCAGAATAAGGGAAATATGTTATACTTGTCTTTAAGAAAAGTGTTTCATGAAATCATTTGTAAGGAGATAGAAATGAAAGTATTAGTGACAGGTTTCGAGCCCTTTGGAGGGGAAAAGGTCAATCCAGCTTTGGAGGCTGTTAAAGGTTTACCAGCTGAAATCCATGGTGCGGAGATCCGCTGGCTAGAAGTGCCAACAGTCTTTCACAAATCGGCTCAAGTATTGGAAGAAGAGATGAGTAGTTATCAACCTGACTTTGTCCTTTGTATCGGCCAAGCAGGTGGAAGAACCAGCTTGACACCTGAGCGAGTAGCCATTAATCAAGACGATGCACGCATTTCTGATAACGAAGGTAATCAACCGATTGACCTTCCCATTCGCCAAGATGGTGCTTCGGCCTACTTTAGTAGTTTGCCGATTAAAGCGATGGTTCAAGCTATAAAAAAAGAGGGATTACCGGCCTCTGTTTCCAATACGGCAGGGACTTTTGTCTGCAATCATTTGATGTATCAGGCCCTCTATTTGGTAGAAAAAAAATTTCCACATGTTAAGGCAGGTTTTATGCATATTCCTTATATGATGGAACAGGTGGTGAATCGGCCTACCACTCCAGCTATGAGTTTAGTGGATATTAGGCGAGGGCTAGAAGCGGCAATCGGCGCCATTATAGAACATGGAGATCAGGATCTCAAGTTGGTGGGCGGAGAAACTCATTGATAGAAAAAAGCTTGAGGGGTCACCTTCAAGCTTTTGGACGTTTTCGAGCCAGTACTGCTCTGTAGAAAATTATTTTATTGATTTGAATATAGGGTAGGAGTGAGAAACTAGCAATTCCAAAGGTAATCCAATTGAGGAAGTACCAAGGAAGGAGTTGTAAGTCTAGGACAAAGCGTTGAAATTTGTAGCCTTTCATCAGGAAACGGCTAGTTTTGAGGATTTGTCCTGGTCTGGCTTGCCCTAAGTTTAGGGTGTCACAGAGGAGAAATTCTACCTGCGAATAAGCATAGTATTGTGGAATATAGAGACTATTTCCTACAATCATCAAGAGGATACTTGCTAGAAAGTAAAGACCAAAGGTCATGAGGAAGTGCTCAGTTTCAACTGACGTGAGATCCAGATTAGGAAATTCAGGATGGATGGCAACGAATTTCTTTGCTAGAAAGCTACTATAAAAGAGGAAGTAAATCCCAAGTAAACTAGGAATGCTCCATAAGAAGAGGTAGAAACGTTTGAGAAGAAGAGTCAAAAAGGTTTGTGAAAAGTGTTCTTCGTTAAAGAGAGTAAGACTATTTTTGACGGATAGTTCTGTATCAGGATTCTTGATGAGTTTAAGTGTTGTGTAGACGGAACTGGTTAGAAGTATTGTTCCGATAAAGGAAACCAATAGTGGAAAAAGGTAGGCTTTAGTTACATGGCCAAGCACACTTAAAAAGGATTGCTCTAAAATAGCCTCGTTAATGCGCTCTAAGGGATTGAGGAAACCAGACAAGATGACCAGCATGCTAGGTAAGAGATAGACGAGAAAGAGGCGGGGATTTTCAGCTTGGAATTGTCTAGCCTGCAGACGAATGGTTTTTAAATCAATTTTTGGGTATTTCATTCTCTCATTATACCATAGTTCGTGACAGTTCCTACTTTTTTTGATAAAATCATACAGTATGCCCTTGGGCACAAAGTATGAACTGGGACTGTTTTTCCCAGCTTCGGAGGTAAAAAATGTCAGATTCACCAATCAAATATCGTTTGATTAAGAAAGAAAAACACACGGGAGCTCGTCTGGGAGAAATTATCACTCCCCACGGAACCTTCCCGACACCTATGTTTATGCCAGTTGGGACACAAGCTACTGTCAAAACTCAGTCGCCTGAAGAATTGAAGGAGATGGGTTCGGGAATTATCCTGTCAAACACCTATCATCTTTGGCTTCGCCCTGGAGATGAACTCATCGCACGCGCAGGTGGTCTCCACAAATTCATGAATTGGGATCAACCTATTTTGACGGACAGTGGTGGTTTCCAGGTTTATTCCTTAGCAGATAGCCGTAATATCACAGAAGAAGGAGTAACCTTTAAAAACCATCTCAATGGTTCTAAGATGTTCTTGTCCCCAGAAAAAGCCATTTCTATTCAGAATAATTTGGGCTCAGACATCATGATGTCCTTTGACGAATGTCCTCAGTTTTATCAACCTTACGACTACGTTAAGAAATCAATCGAGCGTACCAGCCGTTGGGCTGAGCGTGGTTTGAAGGCTCATCGTCGTCCGCATGACCAAGGGTTATTTGGGATTGTGCAGGGGGCTGGATTTGAAGACCTTCGTCGACAATCGGCTCATGACCTTGTCAGCATGGACTTCCCAGGCTACTCTATCGGTGGTTTGGCAGTGGGAGAAACCCACGAAGAGATGAATGCTGTCTTGGACTTCACAACCCAACTGCTTCCTGAAAATAAACCTCGTTATCTGATGGGTGTGGGAGCGCCAGATAGCTTGATTGATGGGGTGATTCGTGGGGTGGATATGTTTGACTGTGTCTTGCCGACTCGAATCGCTCGTAATGGGACTTGTATGACCAGTCAAGGTCGTTTGGTTGTCAAAAATGCCCAGTTTGCTGAGGACTTTACGCCACTGGATCCTGAGTGTGATTGCTACACATGTAAGAACTATACACGCGCTTATCTTCGTCACCTGCTCAAGGCTGATGAAACCTTTGGTATCCGCTTGACTAGCTACCATAACCTTTACTTCTTGCTTAACCTGATGAAGCAAGTGCGACAAGCCATCATGGATGACAATCTCTTGGAATTCCGTGAGTATTTTGTTGAAAAATATGGCTATAATAAGTCAGGACGCAATTTCTAAAACGGAATAGATATAAGCTAAAAATCCTAAGTTTTCTCTTGGGATTTTTCTTCTTTTTTTGATAGAATAAAGTGTATAATGAAAGGGAGAATAAACTCGTATGCGTATTAAATGGTTTTCCTTGATTAGGATTACAGGTTTACTTTTGGTACTCTTGTATCATTTCTTTCAGACGATCTTTCCTGGAGGATTTTTCGGGGTAGATGTCTTTTTTACATTTTCAGGTTTCCTGATTACAGCTCTACTCATCGAAGAATTTTCTAAAAAGCATGAGATTGATTTGATAGGATTTTTTAGGAGACGCTTTTATCGGATTGTGCCACCTGTGGTTTTGATGGTCTTGGTGACCATGCCCTTTACCTTTCTAGTTCGGCAAGATTATGTGGCTGGAATTGGGGGTCAGATTGCGGGTGTCTTAGGCTTCATGACCAACTTCTATGAAATCCTAACAGGTGGGAGTTATGAATCTCAGTTCATTCCTCATTTGTTTGTTCATAATTGGAGTTTGGCAGTTGAGGTTCACTACTATATTCTTTGGGGATTGGCAGTTTGGTTCTTATCCAAACAGGCTAAATCAAATGGTCAGTTGAAGGGGATGGTTTTTCTCTTATCAGCTGCTGCCTTCTTGATCAGCTTCTTCTCCATGTTTATTGGTAGTTTTCTAGTAACCTCTTATTCCTCTGTTTACTTCTCTAGTTTAACTCATGTCTATCCATTCTTTTTGGGAAGTGTGTTAGCAACTATCGTAGGCGTTCGTCAGACGACTTCCCTAGTTAAGCAATTGGATAAAATCTGGGATTTACGCAAGACCCTTTTAGTTTTTGGGGGAGGTTTTGTCTTCTTACTCATTTTGACCTTCTTTGTCAAATTTACCTATCTCTTTGCCTATCTTATGGGCTTCTTGCTTGCCAGCCTTGCGGCCATTGCTATGATTCTGGCGGCGCGTGTCTTACATGAAAAGACTCCTAACGTGCAGGAGCCAAAGATTATCAGCTTTTTAGCGGATACTAGCTATGCGGTTTATCTTTTCCATTGGCCTTTCTATATCATTTTTTCACAGTTGACATCAAATCTTCTTGCTGTGTTATTAACTTTGATTTTTTCTTATGGATTCGCCAGCCTATCATTTTATGTGTTGGAGCCGTGGATTGCAGGAAAGGACACACCTATTATACAAACCCTTCGTCCCCTGCCTCATATTCATACAATCCTTGCAGCAAGTACTGGAATTTTAGCCTTCATTGTCTTCTTAGTAACTCTGTTGGCACCACAAGTGGGAGCTTTTGAGACAGACTTAACTGTCAATGGCTTGAAGCAAGCTGCAACAAATATTAACCAGACCAAGGTAATGACAGAACGAGCAGAAGCTGATAGTTTAGGAATTGCTGATGGCACTATGTTAATTGGTGATTCGGTAGCACTAAGAGCTAATACAGCCTTGCAGACAGCCCTTCCTGGAGCACAGATTAATGCACAGGTCAGCAGAACAACTAAGACTGCCAATGAAATCATGCTCAACAATAGCCAGAATAAATTTCTACCAAAGATGGTGGTGATTGCAACTGGGGTAAATAATCCTGAAAATTACAAGGAAGACTGGGATAGTATCGTGAAAAATCTTCCTAAGGGGCACCATATGGTTTTGGTGACTCCTTATGAAGGAGATAAGACAAAAGAGACCTATGCAATCGTTGAGAAGGCGGCTGCCTATATGAGAGAATTGGCAGAGAAGACTCCTTATATCACGATAGCCGATTGGAATCAAGCTGCTAAGGAACATCCAGAAATTTGGACTGGAACAGACCAAGTCCATTTTGGAAGTGATAATAGTAAAATTGAAGCAGGAGCTAAATTGTATGCAGATACCATTGCTGCAGCCTTGCAAACAGCTCAAGACAAGCCGGTCAAATCAAAATAACTTGTATTAAAAAGAGAAGAGTTGGAGAAATCCAGCTCTTTTAAAATATCTCTAGAAAATAGGTCTATACCATTTACAAATGAATCAGAAAGGTTTATAATGTAATTGACATAATAAATATCAAAAGTAATCTTTTAAGGAGGTCATTATTATGCCTAATTACGTTAAAGCGGATCAGTTTTTCTATCCATTTGGCATTCGTCGCGGTGGGTACTTAGAACTTGTTGATGGCAAATTTGGGAAACATGTGGATCAAATTCCTGAAGGAGCAGAGGTTCTTGACTATACTGGTTATAGCATTGCACCAGGTCTTGTGGATACTCATATTCATGGATATGCAGGTGTAGATGTGATGGACAACAACATTGAAGGTACATTGCATACTATGAGTGAAGGACTTCTTAGTACCGGTGTTACCAGTTTCTTGCCCACAACTTTAACAGCCACTTATGAGCAATTGCTTGCAGTCACTGAAAATCTTGGAAACCATTATAAAGAAGCAACAGGTGCTAAGATTCGTGGCATTTATTATGAAGGTCCATATTTCACAGAAACTTTTAAGGGGGCACAAAATCCAACTTATATGAGAGACCCGGGTGTTGAGGAGTTTCATTCTTGGCAGGATGCTGCAAAAGGGATGCTAAATAAAATCGCTATTGCACCAGAACGTGATGGGGTAGAAGATTTTGTACGTACTATTACAGGTGAAGGTGTGACAGTTGCACTTGGACACTCAGATGCGACATTTGAACAAGCTAAGAAGGCAGTTGATGCTGGAGCTAGTGTATGGGTACATGCCTATAATGGGATGCGTGGTTTAACACACCGCGAACTAGGTATGGTAGGAGCTATGTATGAGCTCCCACATACTTACGCAGAATTGATTTGTGATGGTTATCACGTAGATCCAAAAGCTTGTGAGATTTTACTTAAGCAAAAGGGGACAGAAAACATCGCTCTTATTACGGACTGTATGACAGCTGGTGGGCTTGAAGACGGTGACTATATGTTGGGAGAATTCCCTGTTGTAGTAGCAAATGGAACTGCACGTCTCAAATCTACTGGTAATTTGGCAGGTTCTATCCTCAAACTTAAAGATGGTATGAGAAATGTTGTCGAATGGGGAATTGCGAATCCGCATGAAGCGGTCATGATGGCCAGCCTTAACCCAGCTAAATCTGTTAATATTGACGATGTCTGTGGACAAATTCGTGAAGGTTATGATGCTGACTTTATCGTACTGGATAAAGATTTGGAATTGGTAGCAACCTATCTAGATGGCGTGAAACGTTATCAAGCATAAGAGAGAAAGCAGGAGTTAGATACTAGCTTCTGCTTTTTTATGCAGGGTACTTTACTGGTAAATAAAAAAGTTAAGAAAATCACAAAAAGACTTGAACAAGCAAATGAAAAGGCTTACAATTATATTATAAATAGTACAAATAAAAAAACGGAGGAAAGCTTTATGAAAGCCTATACTTATGTTAAACCAGGACTTGCTTCTTTTGTTGATGTAGACAAACCAGTGCTTCGCAAGCCAACAGACGCTATTGTGCGTATCGTAAAAACTACTATTTGTGGAACAGACCTCCATATTATCAAAGGGGATGTTCCTGCTTGCCAAAGTGGTACCATTCTTGGTCACGAAGGGATTGGGATTGTTGAAGAAGTTGGAGAAGGAGTTTCGAATTTCAAAAAAGGCGACAAGGTCTTGATTTCTTGTGTCTGTGCCTGTGGTAAATGCTACTACTGTAAAAAAGGAATTTATGCCCATTGTGAAGACGAAGGGGGCTGGATTTTCGGTCACTTGATTGACGGTATGCAGGCTGAATATCTACGTGTCCCTCACGCAGATAACACTCTTTACCATACTCCAGAAGACTTGTCAGATGAAGCCTTGGTTATGCTATCAGACATTCTACCTACTGGATATGAAATTGGTGTCTTGAAAGGGAAAGTAGAACCTGGTTGCAGCGTAGCCATTATTGGTTCAGGTCCAGTTGGATTGGCTGCTCTTTTGACAGCTCAGTTCTACTCACCAGCCAAATTGATTATGGTGGACTTAGACGATAACCGCTTGAAAACTGCTGTATCATTTGGTGCGACTCACAAGGTTAATTCTTCAGACCCTGAAAAAGCCATTAAAGAAATTTATGATTTGACAGATGGTCGTGGTGTAGATGTTGCTATCGAAGCTGTTGGTATTCCTGCAACATTTGATTTCTGTCAAAAGATTATAGGTATAGACGGAACAGTTGCCAACTGTGGTGTACATGGTAAACCAGTCGAATTCGATTTGGACAAACTTTGGATTCGCAACATCAATGTAACAACTGGTTTGGTATCTACAAATACCACTCCACAATTGTTGAAAGCTCTTGAAAGTCATAAGATTGAACCAGAAAAATTGGTAACCCATTATTTCAAACTCAGTGAAATTGAAAAAGCCTATGAAGTCTTCGGTAAGGCAGCAGACCACCATGCAATTAAGGTCATTATTGAAAATGATATCTCAGAAGCTTAAGAACCAAAACGTTTTTATCATATAAGCAAATAGAAATTCAGTCATCCATCAGATGGCTGGATTTTTTATCAAAAAATTAAGAAATGAGCATATTTCTTTCCTTGTTTAGCGGAATTGGTTATAATATACGGTACAAAGGAATGAATGAATATGTATCGTGTTATAGAAATGTACGGAGATTTTGAACCATGGTGGTTCTTAGAAGGTTGGGAAGAAGATATTGTAGCAAGTAAGAAATTTGACCAGTATTATGATGCTCTCAAATACTACAAGACTTGCTGGTTTAGATTGGAACAAGAATCCCCTCTTTATAAAAGTAGAAGCGACTTGATGACCATTTTTTGGGATCCAGAAGACCAACGTTGGTGTGATGAATGTGATGAGTATTTACAACAATACCATTCGTTGGCTCTTTTGCAGGATGAGCAGGTTATCCCAGATGAAAAACTACGCCCAGGCTATGAAAAACAAACAGGTCAGGAAAGGCACCGTTCTTGCCGTATGAAAGTAAAATAGAGAAAAAGTAACTTTTTTGAAGTTGCTTTTTTTATTTTTCCAAATCTTTGCGAATAGTATAGGTGAGGAGGTAAGTATGGTTCAAGAAATTGCACAAGAAATCATTCGTTCGGCTCGGAAAAAAGGAGCGCAAGATATTTATTTTGTCCCTAAGTTAGATGCCTATGAGCTTCATATGAGGGTCGGAGACGAGCGCTGTAAAATCGGTTGTTATGATTTTGAAAAATTTGCGGCCGTCATCAGTCACTTTAAGTTTGTGGCGGGTATGAATGTGGGAGAAAAAAGACGTAGTCAACTTGGTTCCTGTGATTATGCCTATGACCAGAAGATGGCGTCCTTACGTCTATCTACTGTAGGTGATTATCGAGGGCAGGAGAGTTTAGTTATTCGCTTGTTGCATGATGAGGAGCAGGATTTGCATTTTTGGTTTCAGGATATTGAAGAATTGGGCAAGCAGTACAGGCAACGGGGACTTTATCTTTTTGCTGGCCCAGTCGGCAGTGGCAAGACGACCTTGATGCACGAATTGGCTAAATCTCTCTTTAAAGGACAGCAAGTTATGTCCATCGAAGATCCTGTAGAAATCAAGCAGGACGACATGCTCCAGTTGCAGTTGAATGAGGCGATTGGGCTAACCTATGAAAATCTAATCAAACTTTCTTTGCGTCATCGACCAGATCTCTTGATTATAGGAGAAATTCGGGACAGCGAGACGGCGCGTGCAGTGGTCAGAGCTAGTTTGACAGGTGCGACAGTCTTTTCAACCATTCACGCCAAGAGTATTCGAGGTGTTTATGAACGCCTGCTGGAGTTGGGTGTGAGTGAGGAGGAATTGGCAGTCGTTCTGCAAGGAGTCTGCTATCAGAGATTAATCGGGGGAGGAGGAATCGTTGACTTTGCAAACAAAGACTATCAAGACCACCAGCCAACTAGCTGGAATGAGCAGATTGACCAGCTTCTTGAAGATGGACATATCACAAGTCTTCAGGCTGAAACGGAAAAAATTAGCTACAGCTAAGCAAAAAAATATCATCACCTTGTTTAACAATCTCTTTTCCAGTGGTTTTCATCTGGTGGAGACCATCTCCTTTTTAGATAGGAGTGCATTATTGGACAAGCAGTGTGTGACCCAGATGCGCACGGGCTTGTCTCAGGGGAAATCATTCTCAGAAATGATGGAAAGTTTGGGATTTTCAAGTGCCATTGTCACTCAGTTATCCCTAGCGGAAGTCCATGGAAATCTTCACCTGAGTTTGGGAAAGATAGAAGAGTATCTAGACAATCTGGCCAAGGTCAAGAAAAAATTAATTGAAGTAGCGACCTATCCTTTGATTTTGCTGGGTTTTCTTATCTTAATTATGCTGGGACTGCGTAATTACCTACTACCACAACTGGATAGTAGCAATATTGCTACTCAAATTATCGGCAATCTGCCACAAATTTTTCTAGGCATGGTAGGGTTTATTTCCATACTTGCCCTTTTATCACTAACTTTTTATAAAAGAAGTTCTAAGATGCGCGTCTTTTCTATCTTAGCACGCATTCCTTTTCTTGGAATCTTTGTGCAGACCTATTTGACAGCCTATTATGCGCGTGAATGGGGGAATATGATTTCGCAGGGAATGGAGCTGACGCAGATTTTTCAAATCATGCAGGAACAAGGTTCCCAGCTCTTTAAAGAAATCGGTCAAGATCTGGCTCAAGCCCTGCAAAATGGTCGAGAATTTTCTCAGACGATAGGAACCTATCCTTTCTTTAAGAAGGAGTTGAGTCTCATCATCGAGTATGGGGAAGTCAAGTCCAAGCTGGGTAGTGAGTTGGAAATCTATGCTGAAAAAACTTGGGAGGCCTTTTTTACCCGAGTCAACCGCACCATGAATTTGGTGCAGCCGCTAGTTTTTATCTTTGTGGCTCTGATTATCGTTTTACTTTATGCGGCAATGCTCATGCCCATGTATCAAAATATGGAGGTAAATTTTTAAAATGAAAAAAATGATGACATTCTTGAAAAAAGCGAAAGTGAAGGCTTTCACGCTTGTGGAGATGTTGGTGGTCTTGCTCATCATCAGCGTGCTTCTCTTGCTCTTTGTACCTAATCTGACCAAGCAAAAAGAAGCAGTCAACGACAAAGGAAAAGCTGCTGTTGTTAAGGTGGTGGAAAGCCAGGCAGAGCTTTATAGCTTGGATAAAAATGAAGATGCTAGCCTAAGCAAGTTACAAGCAGATGGGCGAATCACAGAAGAACAGGCTAAAGCTTATAAAGAATACCATGCTAAACAAAATACTAGTCAAACCGTTAAAGATTAAAGCCTTTACCATGCTGGAAAGTCTCTTGGTTTTGGGACTTGTGAGTATCCTTGCCTTGAGCTTGTCCGGCTCTGTCCAGTCCACTTTTGCGGCGGTAGGGGAGCAGATTTTCTTTATGGAGTTTGAAGAACTCTATCGGGAAACTCAAAAACGCAGTGTAGCTAGTCAGCAAAAGACAAGTTTGAGCATAGACGGAAAGACCATTAGCAATGGCAGTCAAAAGCTGACAGTTCCTAAAGGAATTCAGGCACCATCGGGACAAAGTATCACATTTGACCGAGCTGGGGGCAATTCGTCCCTGACAAAGGTTGAATTTCAGACCAGTAAAGGAGCGATTCGTTATCAATTATATCTAGGAAATGGAAAAATTAAACGCATTAAGGAAACAAAAAATTAGGGCAGTGATTTTACTGGAAGCAGTAGTTGCTCTAGCTATCTTTGCCAGCATTGCGACCCTCCTTTTGGGACAAATTCAAAAAAATAGGCGAGAAGAAGCAAAGATCTTGCAAAAGGAAGAAGGCTTGAGAGTAGCTAAGATGGCTCTGCAGACAGGTCAAAATCAGGTAAACATAAACGGAGTTGAGATTCAGGTGTTTTCTAGTGAAAAGGGATTGGAGGTCTACCATGGTTCAGAACAGTTGTTGGCTATCAAAGAGCCATAAAGTCAAGGCTTTCACCTTGTTGGAATCTCTGGTTGCTCTTATTGTTATCAGTGGAAGTTTACTCCTCTTTCAAGCCATGAGTCAGCTCCTCATTTCAGAAGTTCACTACCAGCAACAAAGCGAGCAAAAAGAGTGGCTCTTGTTTGTGGACCAGCTGGAGGCAGAATTAGATCGTTCGCAATTCGAAAAAGTGGAAGGCAATCGCCTCTATATGAAGCAAGATGGCAAGGATATTGCTATGGGTAAGTCAAAATCGGATGATTTTCGAAAAACTGATGCCAGTGGACGAGGATATCAGCCTATGATTTATGGACTTAAATCTGCGCAGATTACAGAGGACAATCAGTTGGTGCGTTTTCATTTCCAGTTCCAAAAAGGCTTAGAAAGGGAGTTCATCTATCGTGTGGAAAAAGAAAAAAGTTAAGGCAGGTGTTCTCCTCTATGCAGTCACTATGGCAGCCATCTTTAGTCTTTTGTTACAATTTTATTTGAACCGACAAGTCACCCACTATCAAGACTACGCTTTAAATAAAGAAAAGCTGGTCGCTTTTGCTATGGCCAAACGAGCTAAAGATAAGGTTGAGCAAGAAAGTGGGGAACAGGCCTTTAATCTGGGTCAGGTGAGCTATCAAAATAAGAAAACAAGCTTGGTGACGACGGTTCGTACGCCTAATAGTCAATATGAGTTTCTGTTTCCTTCAGTCAAAATCAAAGAAGAGAAAACAGATAAAAAGGAAGAGGTAGCGACCGATTCAAGCGAAAAAGTGGAGAAGAAAAAATCAGAAGAGAAGCCTGAAAAGAAAGAGAATTCCTAGCCATTCAAGCAACTTTGTGCTAAACTAAAAATATGAAACATGATTTTAACCACAAAGCAGAAACTTTTGATTCACCTAAAAATATCTTCCTTGCAAACTTGGTATGTCAAGCAGTCGAGAAACAGCTTGATGCCCCATTAGACAAAGAAATTTTGGATTTCGGTGGAGGGACGGGCCTATTATCCTTACCTCTGGCCAAACAGGCCAAGTCTGTAACATTGGTGGATATTTCGGAGAAAATGCTGGAGCAAGCTCGTTTGAAAGCGGAGCAGCAAGACATCAAGAATATTCAGTTTTTGGAGCAAGATTTACTGAAAAACCCCTTAGAGCAAGAGTTTGATCTCATTGTTGTTTGTCGTGTTCTTCATCATATGCCTGATTTGGATGCGGCTTTCTCACTGTTTCATCAACATCTGAGAGAAAACGGACAACTTTTACTTGCTGATTTTACCAAGACAGAAGCTAACCATCATGGATTTGAATTGGTTGAACTTGAAAACAAGCTAGCACAGTTTGGTTTTTCATCTGTGCATAGTCAGATTCTCTATAGCGCTGAAGACCTGTTTCAAGGAAATTACTCAGAACTCTTTTTTACAGTAGCCCAAAAATCACTCGCCTAGTCAGGGAGTGATTTTTCTATAAGGATGGAAAAAAGAAGGGAAATTTGATAAGATAGGAATATGGATTTTGAAAAAATTGAACAAGCTTATACCTATTTACTAGAGAATGTCCAAGTCATTCAAAGTGATTTGGCGACCAACTTTTATGACGCCCTGGTGGAGCAAAACAGCATCTATTTGGATGGTGAGACTGAGTTAGAGCAGGTCAAGGAGAACAATCAGGCCCTTAAACGCTTAGCGCTTCGCAAAGAAGAATGGCTCAAGACCTACCAGTTTCTCTTGATGAAGGCTGGGCAGACAGAGCCCCTACAGGCCAATCACCAGTTTACACCAGATGCTATTGCTTTACTTTTGGTGTTTATTGTGGAAGAGTTGTTTAAAGAAGAGGAAATCACTATCCTCGAAATGGGTTCCGGAATGGGAATTCTAGGCGCTACTTTCTTGACCTCGCTTGATAAAAAGGTGGATTACTTGGGAATGGAAGTGGATGATTTGCTGATTGATTTGGCAGCTAGCATGGCAGATGTAATTGGTTTGCAGGCTGGTTTTGTCCAAGGAGATGCCGTTCGTCCACAAATGCTCAAAGAAAGCGATGTGGTCATCAGCGACTTGCCTGTCGGCTATTATCCTGATGATGCCGTTGCGTCGCGCCATCAAGTTGCTTCTAGTAAAGAACATACTTACGCCCATCACTTGCTCATGGAACAAGGGCTTAAGTACCTCAAATCAGATGGCTACGCTATTTTTCTAGCTCCGAGTGATTTGTTGACCAGTCCTCAAAGTGACTTGTTGAAAGGTTGGTTGAAAGAGGAGGCAAGTCTGACTGCCATGATTAGTTTGCCTGAAAATCTCTTTGCTAATGCTAAACAATCCAAGACGATTTTTATCTTACAGAAGAAAAGTGAAACAGCAGTAGAGCCTTTTATTTATCCACTTTCTAGCTTGCAAGATGCAAGTGTTTTAATGAAATTTAAAGAAAATTTTCAAAAATGGACTCAAGGTACTGAAATATAAAATAGATTTTGTTATAATAGATGAAAACGCTTAAAAAGGGGTATCATGTTATGACAAAAACAATTGCAATCAATGCAGGAAGTTCAAGTTTGAAATGGCAATTATACTTAATGCCAGAAGAAAAAGTATTGGCGAAAGGTTTGATTGAACGTATAGGTTTGAAAGATTCAATTTCAACTGTAAAATTTGATGGTCGTTCTGAACAACAAATTTTGGATATCGAAAATCACACACAAGCTGTTAAAATCTTATTGGATGACTTGATTCGTTTCGATATTATCAAGGCTTATGACGAGATTACAGGTGTTGGACATCGTGTTGTTGCTGGTGGAGAATATTTCAAAGAATCAACAGTCGTTGAGGGAGATGTTTTAGAAAAAGTTGAAGAGTTGAGCTTGTTGGCTCCTCTCCACAATCCAGCCAATGCAGCAGGTGTTCGTGCCTTCAAGGAATTGTTGCCAGACATTACCAGTGTAGTTGTTTTTGATACTTCATTCCACACAACTATGTCAGAGAAAGCTTATCGCTACCCTCTACCAACAAAATATTACACAGAAAACAAGGTTCGTAAATATGGTGCCCACGGTACAAGTCACCAGTTTGTAGCAGGAGAAGCAGCAAAACTCTTGGGCCGTCCATTAGAGGACTTGAAATTGATTACTTGCCACATCGGTAATGGTGCTTCTATTACAGCTGTTAAGGGTGGTCAATCTGTTGATACTTCAATGGGATTCACTCCACTTGGTGGTGTGATGATGGGAACACGTACAGGAGATATTGACCCAGCTATCATTCCTTACTTAATGCAATATACAGAGGATTTTAATACACCAGAAGCTATTAGTCACGTCCTTAATCGTGAATCAGGACTGATGGGGGTTTCAGGTAAATCTAGTGATATGCGTGATGTGATTGCTGCTATGGAAGAAGGGGACCACGATGCCACTTTGGCTTATGAAATGTATGTTGACCGTATCCAAAAACATATCGGGCAATACCTTGCGGTCCTAAATGGAGCAGATGCTATTATCTTTACTGCAGGTATCGGTGAAAATGCTGCAAATGTACGTGAAGATGTTATCTCAGGTATCTCTTGGTTTGGCTGTGATGTTGACGCAGAGAAGAACGTCTTTGGTGTGACAGGAGACATTTCAACAGAGGCAGCGAAAATCCGTGTCTTGGTTATTCCAACAGATGAAGAATTGGTCATTGCCCGTGACGTTGAACGCTTGAAAAAATAACTAAAATTAGAAAAAATATTCAGTACAAGGAGTTGGAAAAGAGATTTTTCCAGCTTCTTTTTCTGATGGAAATGTCCAAAACCTTGCTATGATTGGCTTTTTTGAAAAATATGGTATAATAGTAGTAATTTAATAGATGGAGTTGAGTTTTGAAGAAAAACTTTCGTGTAAAAAGAGAGAAAGATTTTAAGGCGATTTTCAAGGAGGGGACAAGTTTTGCCAATCGCAAATTTGTTGTCTACCAACTAGAAAACCAGAAAAACCATTTTCGAGTAGGTCTATCAGTTAGCAAAAAACTGGGGAATGCCGTCACTAGAAATCAAATCAAGCGACGGATTCGACATATTATCCAGAATGCAAAAGGGAGTCTGGTAGAAGATGTCGATTTTGTTGTCATTGCTCGAAAAGGGGTCGAAACCTTGGGATACGCAGAGATGGAGAAAAATCTACTCCACGTATTAAAATTATCAAAGATTTACCAGGAAGGAAATGGGAGTGAAAAAGAAACTACAGTTGACTAGTTTGCTAGGACTGTCCCTATTGGTCATGACAGCCTGTGCGACTAATGGGACAACTAGCGATATTACAGCCAATTCGGCTGATTTTTGGAGTAAATTTGTTTACTTCTTTGCGGAAATTATTCGCTTTTTATCGTTTGATATCAGTATCGGAGTGGGGATTATTCTCTTTACGGTCTTGATTCGTACAGTTCTCTTGCCAGTCTTTCAAGTGCAAATGGTGGCTTCTAGAAAAATGCAAGAAGCTCAGCCACGCATTAAGGCGCTTCGAGAACAATATCCGGGTCGAGATATGGAAAGCAGAACCAAGCTAGAGCAAGAAATGCGTAAAGTCTTTAAAGAAATGGGTGTCAGACAGTCAGATTCTCTTTGGCCGATTTTGATTCAGATGCCGGTTATTTTGGCCTTGTTCCAAGCCCTATCAAGAGTTGACTTTTTGAAGACAGGTCATTTCTTATGGATTAACCTTGGTGGTGTGGATACAACCCTTGTTCTTCCGATTTTAGCAGCTGTATTTACCTTTTTAAGTACTTGGCTGTCTAATAAAGCCTTGTCTGAGCGTAATGGAGCTACGACTGCGATGATGTATGGGATTCCAGTCTTGATTTTTATCTTTGCAGTTTATGCGCCAGGTGGAGTCGCCCTATACTGGACAGTGTCTAATGCTTATCAAGTCTTGCAAACCTATTTCTTGAACAATCCATTCAAGATTATTGCAGAGCGCGAGGCGGTAGTTCAGGCACAAAAAGATTTGGAAAATAGAAAAAGAAAAGCCAAGAAAAAGGCTCAGAAAACGAAATAATAAGGAGGAATCTGGTAATGGTAGTATTTACGGGTTCAACTGTTGAAGAAGCAATCCAGAAAGGATTGAAAGAATTAGATATTCCAAGAATGAAGGCTCACATCAAAGTCATTTCTCGTGAAAAAAATGGCTTTCTTGGTTTATTTGGTAAAAAACCAGCTCAAGTTGACATTGAAGCTATTAGTGAAACAACTGTCATCAAAGCAAATCAACAAGCTGTAAAGGGTGTTCCTAAAGAAGTCAATGAAAAAAATGAACCGGTCAAAACGGTCAGTGAAGCAACCGTTGATTTGGGTCATGTTGTAGAAGCAATTAAAAAGATTGAAGAAGAAGGCCAAGGGGTTTCTGATGAAGTTAAGGCTGAAATTTTGAAAAATGAAAAACATGCTAATACCATTTTAGAAGAAACTGGGCATATTGAGATTTTAAATGAATTACAGCTTGAAGAAGCTGGTTTCGGGGAAAAAGTAGAAACTCCTATTGTTGAGACTCAAGCTGAACAAACTGAAAGTCAAGAATTAGAAGATTTGGGCTTAAAAGTGGAACCGAGCTTTGACATTGAACAAGTAGCTACGGAAGTAACGACTTATGTCCAAACAATCATTGATGACATGGACGTTGAGGCGACGATTTCAAATGATTATAACCGTCGTAGCATCAATTTACAAATTGATACAAATGAGCCAGGGCGTATTATCGGTTATCATGGTAAAGTATTGAAAGCCTTGCAGTTATTGGCTCAAAATTATCTTTATAACCGCTATTCAAGAACCTTCTACATTACTATTAATGTCAATGATTATGTTGAACACCGTGCAGAAGTCTTGCAGACCTATGCGCAAAAATTGGCGACTCGTGTTTTAGAAGAAGGACGTAGTCATCAAACAGATCCTATGTCAAATAGTGAACGCAAGATTATTCATCGTATTATTTCACGTATGGATGGCGTGACTAGTTACTCTGAGGGTGATGAGCCAAATCGTTATGTTGTCGTAGATACAGAATAAGTAAAATCAGGGCTATCCTGATTTTTTGCTAGCTGGAGGAGATTAAACTAATGTTGAATAAGATAAGAGATTATTTAGACTTTGCTGGTTTGCAGTACCGTAATCCTGATAAAGCGGGAGCAGAACGAGAGAAAATGCTGGCATTTCGCCACAAAGGTCAAGAGGCCAGAAAGGCTTTTACAGAACTGGCCAATGCCTTTCAAGTAAGTCATCCAGAATGGCAACTCCAACAGACTAGCCAGTGGATGAATCAGGCGCAACGTTTGCGACCACATTTTTGGGTTTATCTACAGAGAGACGGACAAGTGACAGAACCTATGTTGGCCCTTCGTTTGTATGGGACATCTGCTGACTTTGGGATTTCTTTAGAGGTCAGTTTTATTGAACGTAAGAAAGATGAGCAAACTCTAGGCAAGCAGGCCAAAGTTTTAGACATTCCAACCGTTGAAGGGACTTATTATCTAGTCTACTCTGATGGTCAAAGTCAACGGTGGGAGGCGAACGAAGAAAATCGTCAGGTCTTAGTCGAGAAGGTAGGCAACCAAGAAATTCGAAAAGTGTTAGTTAAGGCAGATGTTTCTTTTATTGAAAATCAATCATTAGAAGTGATTTTAGAAAAATTAGAAGTGATTTTAGAAAAATTAGAAGATGCTTATGAACGCTTACTTCCCTACTATCAGGCAACAAGAGAGTAGAAAATAGGAGACTTATCTAGCGCCGAATTGTTTAATTGCTATTCTATGTATTTTTTCATATAATAGTAAAATAGAATGTGTGATTCAATAATCACCTCAAATAGAAAGGAAATTCTATGTCAAATCTATCTGTTAATGCAATTCGTTTCCTAGGTATTGACGCTATCAACAAGGCCAACTCAGGTCACCCAGGTGTGGTTATGGGAGCGGCTCCGATGGCATACAGCCTCTTTACAAAACAACTTCGTATCAATCCAGCTCAACCAAACTGGATTAACCGTGACCGCTTTATTCTTTCAGCAGGCCATGGTTCAATGCTCCTTTATGCCCTTCTTCACCTTTCTGGTTTTGAAGATGTCAGCATGGATGAGATCAAGAGCTTCCGTCAATGGGGTTCAAAAACACCTGGTCACCCAGAATTTGGCCATACAGCAGGGATTGATGCAACGACAGGTCCTCTAGGTCAAGGAATTTCAACTGCTACTGGTTTTGCCCAGGCAGAACGTTTCTTGGCAGCCAAATATAACCGCGAAGGCTACAATATCTTTGACCACTATACTTACGTTATCTGTGGAGACGGAGACTTGATGGAAGGTGTCTCAAGTGAGGCGGCTTCATACGCAGGTTTGCAAAAACTAGACAAGTTGGTTGTTCTTTATGATTCAAATGACATCAACTTGGATGGTGAGACAAAGGATTCCTTTACAGAAAGTGTTCGTGACCGTTATAATGCCTACGGTTGGCACACTGCCTTAGTTGAAGATGGAACAGACTTGGAAGCAATCCATGCTGCTATCGAAACAGCTAAAGCTTCAGGAAAACCATCTTTGATTGAAGTGAAGACTGTTATTGGATATGGTTCTCCAAACAAACAGGGAACTAATGCCGTACACGGTGCTCCTCTTGGAGCAGATGAAACCGCAGCAACTCGTCAAGCCCTTGGTTGGGACTACGAACCATTTGAAGTTCCAGAACAAGTTTATGCTGATTTCAAAGAAAATGTTGCAGATCGTGGCGCATCAGCTTATCAAGCTTGGACTAAATTAGTTGCTGACTATAAAGAGGCTCATCCAGAACTGGCTGCAGAAGTAGAAGCCATTATCGACGGCCGTGACCCAGTTGAAGTGACTCCAGCAGACTTCCCAGCCTTAGAAAATGGCTTCTCTCAAGCAACTCGTAATTCAAGTCAAGATGCTTTGAACGTTGTGGCAGCTAAGTTGCCAACCTTCCTAGGTGGATCCGCTGACCTCGCTCATTCAAACATGACTTATATCAAAACGGACGGACTTCAAGACGATGCCAATCGCTTGAACCGTAACATTCAGTTTGGTGTTCGTGAATTTGCAATGGGAACGATCTTGAACGGGATGGCCCTTCACGGTGGACTTCGAGTATACGGTGGAACTTTCTTCGTCTTCTCTGACTATGTGAAGGCGGCTGTCCGCTTGTCAGCCTTACAAGGACTTCCTGTGACTTATGTCTTTACCCACGATTCTATTGCAGTTGGGGAAGACGGTCCAACGCACGAACCAGTTGAGCACTTAGCAGGTCTTCGTGCCATGCCAAATCTGAATGTTTTCCGTCCAGCAGATGCGCGTGAAACGCAAGCAGCTTGGTACCTTGCAGTGACAAGTAAGAAAACGCCAACTGTCCTTGTCTTGACACGTCAGAATTTGACTGTTGAAGAGGGAACAGACTTCTACAAGGTTGCAAAAGGTGCCTATGTCGTCTATGAAAATACAGCCGACTTTGATACCATCTTGATTGCGACAGGTTCAGAGGTCAATCTTGCTGTCTCAGCTGCTAAAGAATTGGCTAGTCAAGGTGCAAAAGTCCGTGTAGTCAGCATGCCATCTACAGATGTCTTTGATAAACAAGATGCAGCTTACAAGGAAGAAATTCTTCCAAATGCAGTTCGCCGTCGTGTTGCAGTCGAAATGGGTGCAACTCAAAACTGGTACAAATATGTTGGTCTAGATGGTGCTGTTCTAGGTATTGATACCTTCGGAGCCTCTGCCCCAGCACCAAAAGTATTGGCAGAATATGGCTTTACTGTCGAAAATCTTGTAAAAGTCGTTCAAAAATTGAAATAATTCTAAAAATCAGGGCGCAAGCTCTGGTTTTTTCTTACTAGAAAAGCAAGGTACAATCTTGTAAAAGTAGCTGAAATTTGATATAGTAGTCCTATGTAAAAGACAAAGGAGAATATAATGGAATCACAATATACATTTTTAATCATTCTTGTGGCTATGGTGGGCTTGATGTTCTTTACGCAACGCTCTCAAAAGAAACAAGCACAAAAACGTATGGAAAGCTTGAATAAATTACAAAAAGGCTATGAAGTTATTACAATCGGTGGACTTTATGGAACAGTCGATGAAGTAGATACAGAAAAGAAAACAATTGTTCTTGATGTAGATGGAGTTTACTTGACTTTTGAACTAGCTGCTATCAAGACCGTATTACCGCTGAAAGAAACAGCTTCACTCGAAGGTGCGATTGAAAAATAAGACGGGATCACGAACTCCCGTTTTTCTATAAAAGAAAGGAATGGGATGAAAAAACTAGTTTTTGTCTGTCTGGGAAATATTTGCCGTAGTCCTATGGCCGAGTTTGTTATGAAATCAATGACAGATAATTATGAAATCCAAAGTCGAGCGACTTCCTCTTGGGAACATGGCAATCCGATTCATAAGGGAACTCAAGGGATTTTTCAACAGTATGAGATTCCTTATGAAAAAGGCAAGACATCGCTTCAGATTAGTAAGGAAGATTTTGAAGCCTTTGATTATATTATCGGCATGGATGCTTCAAATGTTTCTGACTTACGTCAGATGTGTCCAGCAGACTGTCAAGATAAGATTTACTCATTCGCATCTGAAAGTGTTCCAGATCCTTGGTATACAGGAGATTTTGAGGAAACCTATCGACGTGTTCAAGAGGGTTGTCAAGCTTGGTTAGAACGTTTAGAAAAGGAGAGTGAAGGTGGAAAATCTTAAGAATTTTTACGAAAAGTATCGTGTCTATCTGACTCGTCCACGTTTAGAGCTTTTGGCAGTAGTTACGATTGTTTTTTGTGCTGTGCTCGTCTTTTTTCTAAATATTCCCGGAAAAGGTGTTCTAAAGCTTGATAATGGAACCATTGTTTACGACGGTAGTCTTGTCCGTGGTAAAATGAATGGCCAAGGAACCATCACCTTCCAAAATGGAGACCAATATACAGGTGGTTTCAACAATGGAGCTTTCAACGGAAAAGGTACCTTTCAATCTAAAGAAGGCTGGACCTACGAAGGTGATTTTGTAAATGGTCAGGCTGAAGGAAAAGGGAAACTAACAACAGAACAAGAAGTCGTTTATGAAGGGACTTTTAAACAAGGCGTTTTTCAACAAAAATAAAGCCTCCTTATCAAAGGAGGTATTATTAGAATTATAAAGTAAGCGCTTACTAGAAAATCTATCTATTTCCAAGTCCCTCTTCCAATCAAGCTTGTGAAATAAAAAATATTGGAAATTAATTTCACAAACTCTAAAGAAAAAACTTGATAAATAAAGAAAATGAGAAAAATTTCACAAACAGTAAAGAATTCTTTGTGAAATGTTTATGAAACTGTTTACAAAGTTAAAATAATGCGTTATAATAAACTTGTGAAAAAATTAACAAAGGATATCAATCCTTGAAAGCTATGGAGGAAAATATGGCTGATAAAAAAACTGTGACACCAGAGGAAAAGAAACTCGCTGCTGAAAAGCATGTCGATGGCTTGGTGCAAAAAGCTTTAGTTGCTCTTGAAGAAATGCGTAAACTCGACCAAGATCAGGTCGACTACATCGTAGCTAAAGCGTCAGTGGCAGCTTTGGATGCCCACGGAGAATTGGCTTTACATGCCTTTGAAGAAACAGGACGTGGTGTATTTGAAGATAAAGCAACTAAGAACTTGTTTGCTTGTGAACACGTAGTAAACAATATGCGCCACACTAAAACAGTTGGCGTTATCGAAGAAGACGATGTGACAGGATTGACCCTCATCGCTGAACCGGTCGGTGTTGTCTGTGGTATCACCCCTACAACAAACCCGACATCAACAGCAATCTTTAAGGCATTGATTTCATTGAAGACACGTAATCCAATCGTCTTTGCCTTCCACCCATCAGCTCAAGAATCATCAGCTCACGCAGCTCAAATCGTTCGTGATGCTGCGATTAAAGCAGGTGCTCCTGAAAACTGTGTACAGTGGATTACTGAACCATCTATGGAAGCAACTAGTGCGCTTATGAACCACGAAGGTATTGCAACAATCCTTGCAACAGGTGGTAATGCCATGGTTAAAGCGGCTTACTCATGTGGTAAACCAGCTCTTGGGGTAGGTGCCGGAAACGTTCCAGCTTATGTTGAAAAATCAGCTAACATCCGCCAGGCTGCACACGATATCGTCATGTCTAAATCATTTGACAACGGTATGGTCTGTGCTTCAGAACAAGCGGTTATCATTGATAAAGAGATTTACGATGAATTTGTAGCAGAGTTCAAATCTTATCACACTTACTTTGTAAACAAAAAAGAAAAAGCACTTCTTGAAGAATTCTGCTTCGGCGTGAAAGCAAACAGCAAAAACTGTGCTGGTGCAAAATTGAACGCTGACATCGTTGGTAAACCAGCAACTTGGATTGCAGAACAAGCAGGATTTACAGTTCCAGAAGGAACAAACATTCTTGCTGCTGAATGTAAAGAAGTTGGTGAAAATGAGCCATTGACTCGTGAAAAATTGTCACCAGTTATCGCAGTTTTGAAATCTGAAAGCCGTGAAGATGGTATTAATAAAGCTCGTCAAATGGTGGAATTTAACGGTCTTGGACACTCAGCAGCTATCCACACAGCTGACGAAGAATTGACTAAAGAATTTGGTAAAGCTGTTAAAGCTATTCGTGTTATCTGTAACTCACCTTCTACTTTCGGTGGTATCGGGGACGTTTACAATGCCTTCTTGCCATCATTGACACTTGGATGTGGTTCTTACGGACGCAACTCAGTTGGGGATAACGTTAGTGCCATTAACCTTTTGAATATCAAAAAAGTCGGAAGACGGAGAAATAACATGCAATGGATGAAACTTCCTTCAAAAACATACTTTGAACGTGATTCAATTCAATACCTTCAAAAATGTCGTGACGTTGAACGTGTCATGATCGTTACTGACCATGCCATGGTAGAGCTTGGTTTCCTTGATCGTATCATCGAACAACTTGATCTTCGTCGCAATAAGGTTGTTTACCAAATCTTTGCTGATGTAGAACCAGATCCAGATATCACAACTGTAAACCGTGGTACTGAGATTATGCGTGCCTTCAAACCAGATACAATCATCGCTCTCGGTGGTGGATCTCCAATGGATGCTGCTAAAGTAATGTGGCTCTTCTACGAACAACCAGAAGTGGACTTCCGTGACCTTGTCCAAAAATTCATGGATATCCGTAAACGTGCCTTCAAATTCCCATTACTTGGTAAGAAGACTAAATTTATCGCGATCCCAACTACATCTGGTACAGGATCTGAAGTAACTCCATTTGCCGTTATCTCTGATAAAGCAAACAACCGCAAATACCCAATCGCTGACTACTCATTGACACCAACTGTGGCAATCGTAGACCCTGCCTTGGTATTGACAGTTCCTGGATTTGTTGCTGCGGATACTGGTATGGACGTATTGACTCACGCGACTGAAGCTTACGTATCACAAATGGCTAGCGACTACACTGACGGTCTTGCACTTCAAGCAATCAAACTTGTATTCGAAAATCTTGAAAGCTCAGTTAAAAATGCAGACTTCCACTCACGTGAGAAAATGCATAATGCTTCAACAATCGCTGGTATGGCCTTTGCCAATGCCTTCCTAGGTATTTCTCACTCAATGGCCCATAAGATTGGTGCGCAATTCCACACAATCCACGGTCGTACTAATGCAATTTTGCTTCCATACGTCATCCGCTACAACGGTACACGTCCAGCTAAGACAGCAACATGGCCTAAGTACAACTACTACCGTGCAGATGAGAAGTACCAAGATATCGCTCGTATGCTTGGACTTCCAGCTTCTACTCCAGAAGAAGGTGTGGAATCTTACGCAAAAGCTGTCTATGAACTTGGTGAGCGCGTAGGTATCCAAATGAACTTCAAAGCACAAGGTATCGACGAAAAAGAATGGAAAGAACATTCACGTGAATTAGCCTTCCTTGCTTACGAAGACCAATGTTCACCAGCTAACCCACGCCTTCCAATGGTTGACCATATGCAAGAAATCATCGAAGATTCTTACTATGGCTACAAAGAAAGACCAGGACGCCGTAAATAATTGTTTATCAGCCTAGAGGCAGGGAATCCCTGTCTCTTTTTTTGTAATTCTATTTGAAAAATGGTATAATCATCGCATATATTTATTTGAAAATCAAATCTTTTATAATCATGCGAGGGGCAAATGAACAAGATAAATGAGTTAGGGGATAAAGTGCGACTTTTAAGAGAGGAGAAAGGACTTAGTCGTCCAGTTTTTTGTGGGGATGAGTCTGAATTATCAGTGCGTCAGTTGGTGAGAATCGAAAAAGGAGAATTTCGACCGACTATAAAAACACTAGAATATATTGCAGATAGATTAGAAATTCCATCCTACGTCTTGATGCCAGATTATAAGGAACTGCCTAAACGCTACCAAGAATTAAAGTACTTTCTTTTACATCACCCTGACTATGGAGACAAGGAGTTGCAAGAACAAAAGGAAGAATATTTTGATGAGATTTTTGAGTGTTTTTATGATGACCTGCCCCGTGATGAGAAGATGATAGTGGACTGCCTTCAGGCAATAGATGCAGTGAGAGCGACTAGTAATTCTTTATACGGAAGTGGTGTGATTGAGGACAGTCTTCAAGACTTACTATCCAGAGATGTATATAAGGCTGAGGAATTGTTGAAATTGAGACTGTATTTTCTTTGTCAGTTAATGGATGGTTTAAACGAGGGTGAGATAAAAAAGTCTGAGCATGAAACTATTCTTTATTTTCATGACAAATTAAGTTCTCAGGTTGATAAGATAGAGTTCGATTGTTTGGACTTACTTAGAGACTCCTTGTTAGCTTCTTTAACTTGTATAGAGGTTATGGGGTTGCTTCATTATTTTAAGAGGGCAGTCGAGACCTTAAATAAAATAGGGCAAAAAACACGAGATTTTCAAAAACAACCGATTGTCTTGATGGTGGAGTGGAAATATTATATTCAGATGGATTATGATACAGCCAAACAAAAGTATGAAGAAGCAAAAATGATGGCAAGGATGTTTGGCAATGGGAAGTTACTCGTTAGTTTAGATAATGAATGGGCCGAGGATCTAGAAAGATATCATTAAAGAGTTTATAGGAGTGACATTTCTGTCATTGGAGAAATGTCGCTTTTTTGTTAAAATGAATTTGTAAATAAATAAGAAAGGGATTTGCTATGGTTAAGATGTTGTTTTTGCTACTTATCATTGGTGGGTGGTGGGGCTGAGTTTAGAGGTTTGATATGCTAGAATTTGAACGAATAAATAATGTTTTATTGCCTAGCATGTCAGAAGTTGGAGATGTACTGCTCATTCGACAAACGCTATCAACTCTTCTTCAAGTGGAAATAAGAGTTAACGGCTATTTATTGGATTTGATTACAATAAAACCCCAGATATTAAAAGTCTATCCATTAGTCGGTATAGCAAATAATGCACTTATTATTGTACGAGAAGTAAATGAGGGACTTGATATGACGTTGGAGTGTAATAGAACATTTAGAGATTTTGATTTTTTTAGAAAATTAAAATAGAAATTTAAAAAGGAGAAATAAAATATGTGGCGTTGGGTATGGAAAATAGTAAAATGGATTTTGATTAATTTAATGTGGACAGCTATTTGGGGCTGGGTTCAACAATGGTTTAGTAAATAGGAGGAATTATTATGTGGAGCTTCGTATGGAGAATTATCAGATGGATTATTATTGACTGGATTTTAACAGCAATTTGGGGCTGGGTTAAACAGTGGTTCTAGTTTAGAAATTAATAGAACAGAGTCGATTTTTACATAAAATATTAGTAAAATTAGAAATTAATATAAAAAAATAATTGATAGTTATGTCTCAGTTTGAAAATGGGCATTCTCAAAAAGATTATAGACATAACTATCAACTATTTTAATTATAATATAAAAGGAGAAAAAATGAAAGTAGAGAACATTTCGTATAGGATAAATAGCAGGATACTGTTTAACAATATTTCTTTTGATACTTCAAATTCAGGTCTGACACTGATTACTGGAAAAAATGGTGCAGGAAAGTCAACATTATTGAAAGTATTACTAGGAATTGTTCAACCATATTCTGGCTCATTGATTTCTGAAGAAAAAGTTAGCTATGTTCCAGATTCTTCGGACAACTATTTCATTGGTTTATCTCCTAATTTATTATTCGAATTTTTACAGAAACAATTTTTTATTGAAACAAATTTGTTCGAAGAACGGTTAAGAGAATTACGAGAACAATTTTATTTGAATGAGAAATTAATGACACAAACAATTCAATCATTGTCATTAGGAGAAAAGAAAAAAGTAATGCTTATAGCAGCGTTTTTATTGGATTCGGACTTGTATGTTATGGATGAACCTTTATCAGGTTTAGATCAAATTTCGGTTGAAAATCTGCTTCACTTGATGGAGCAAAAGATAAATCTAGGCAAGCACTTCATTATTGTAAGTCACGAGAGGCAAGAAATTTTACCGACAGTTGATCAGATTATTTCTTTGTAGAGGAAAGTTATATGGAAAAGTTTTATTATTCTATTACTCTATTATTCCTATCTCGACAGGGATACTGGAATGATTCGAATAATGTCAAGGAATTATCGTTGCTTCAATCAACCTACAAATATTTTTTTTCATCTGTTAGTTTGATTTTTATATTTTGTTTTGCTAAACAAGAAGTTTATAAGCTATTAAGTGAAAATCAAATTTGGGGTATCCTATCATACTTTGAATTAGTAAAAATACTTGTTCCTGCAATTTTGTTATTAGGAATAATTTATGAAAATATTTATGTTTTTTTTTTTTTTTTTTTTTTTT
>NZ_RJOH01000019.1:0-33624 GCF_003942995.1 Streptococcus mitis
GCCACAATTAAGAAATATATTCAAGAACAGGAAAAGCATGATATAGCACTAGATAAATTAAGTGTAAAAGAATATGAGGATCCCTTTAGGGATAGTGGTAAGTAATACTAAAGCCTCTTTGAGAGGCAAGTGACGAGTCAAGAGCAATAAGGCTTGAACAAAGTGAAAGCCAGCGTCTTTAGGCGCTGGCTGGTAATTTGGGCTTATAGCCCTGGGACAAACCACCCGTTTGACGGGTGGTCATGATTGAAAGTTGTAAACAAAAAATCTTCAATGCCTACCTACGTAGCACAGATGATTTCAGAGAATCGATTTATAAACAATAAGAAAACTCCCCCAAGCTATCCTGTCTAATCCAGTCTATCTTGCAGATGGTCAGTCTTTGTGATAGAATAGCATAAAGTCCTTTTGAGGGGGAACTTGCTAGGAAATCCCCAAGCATTGTAACGGATGAACCACCCTCGCCTTTTTGTGAGGGTGGTTTTTCCTTTATAAGCAGAAAATAAGAGAGAAAGAGTCTACATCATGTCGAGAATTGTCACCATTCATCCAGCCAAGGAAATCCATGAGAGTACCCAAGTTTATCGATCCCTTCAAAGAACCCTCTCCTGTCACTATCTTTTATCCAGAATACATCTACCGCATAGGAGGAGAAATCCGTTCTGAAGAGGACTTGTTAGTGAAGTTCCTAGCCAGATGGGCCCAGCAAACCGACCTCTTTATCCGTGACCAACAAATTGTTCCCAAACCCAGCCTCTGGCGTTATATGGAAAACACGGACAAAAATTACTATGAAGTCGTCCATGAAAATGTCATGCGAGACTTACGCCTCGCCAATCTGCGCAAGACAAACAAATACCTAGTTGCCAGTGAAAAGTTGACAGAAAGCTTGGCCAAGGAAGGTTACCAGACAAGATTCCTGCCACCTATGTTTACAGAAAATCCCGGTCAAATCAAAGAAGTGGGACCTGTGCTAGACTATTGTTTAGTGGGTCATATGGGAGAAGGCAAGAATGTTGAACTTGTCATTGAAGCCTTTATCGAACTCTACAAACGTGGGTCCAAGGCCCAGATTACCTTTTATGGTGGTACAGAGGATCGTCTGGAGGAACTTCGCAATCGCTACGACCTGCCACCAACCATTCACTTTAAGGGTATCGTTGACGAAGTGCCTTATCATCTGCACCAATGCTATCTGTCTGCAAGTTACACAGAGTTATTTGCTAATGCCTGTGTTGAAGCCTTGAATCAAGGTTTGCTGGCTTTGTTATCAGATGTGGATATTGCTCATCGTCTCTATGCTAGCCAGTCCAATGCCATCAACTTGTTTAAAACCAAATCAGAGTTGATTCAAAAGATAGAAGAGATGGAACAAGCAGATTATAGCCAGTCAAATGCAGAAAATATCGCCCTAGCATCTCACTATTCACTAGGGACAGTGACCCAAGGCTACCGCGAACTACTAGATAAGAACTTCTAGGATGTTGTAAGTTGATCAATCTAGCTTTTCTCACTGGTCCAATACAATAGAAAACCAAAGGAATACTATATGAAAGCAAAATCTAAACCCATAGCTGTCATTTTGATCCGTTCGGGTTCACGTGGCTTAGTGGATAAAAATATCAAACCGCTTGCAGGTAAACCCTTGGTTTTCTATACCATAGAAGTTGCTCTAACCTCTAAGCTATTTAGTGACATCTGGGTTTCCTCAGACTCATTAGCCTATTTAGAACTCTGTCGTCAAGCCTATCCAGAGATTCGTTGTGTCCATAGACCAAAAGAATTGGCCCTATCAACAACCTCTAGCTTAGAAACCTTACGAGACTTTTTACAACCCTTTGAGAAAGAGCAGGTCTTTGTGAATCTACAGGTGACCTCACCCCTGAGAGAGGTAGAGCATCTTATCGAGTCCTATCAGCTCTACTGTCAGTCTGGAGCCGATCATTTGATTTCCTGTGTCAAGGCAGACAAGAGTCGTAGTCTTTTCTTGCAGCTAGGGGAGTCACCTTTTATCCGTCCGCCTCAGGTTTCTAAGCACTATGCTCGGCAAAAAGAGCCTGTCTATTACTATCCCAACGGTAGTATTTGGATTTCTCGCAAGGACCTTTACCTACGAGACGAGACCTTTTACACAGATAAGACAGTAGCCTATGAAATGCCCAAACTCTATTCTTATGATATCGACGATGCCTTGGACTTTGAAGTCGTTGAGACCTTGCTGCAACATCACCACCTAGGAGAATCAAAGAGATGAAACACCTCATCATTGCCACAACGCCCTTGCAGGCCAAGATTGCACAGCATATCAAAGGACTCTATCCTGATCAGGACTTTGTTAGCCTTTATGTCAGTCCTGTCAAAAATGCTCGTCAGGAGCATTATGCAAAGGATTTTGACCATGTTCATTATCCTCAGACGACAGAGGACTTGGCTCAGATTTGTCAGGAGCTGGCCGGAGACTATGAAACCATCTTTTATGCGAGTTTTGACAATAGCTTGATTTTGGACTTGGTTGCTAGTTCGACCTACCATCACCTCATGAGTTTCGATGATGGCTATGCGGATATTTACCCTTTGGGAATGTATGCCCTCCCTCTTCAACCCAGTCAGGTGGGTTCTTTGGGCTTGAGCAGAGATGACTTGATTGAGCGGACGGAAAAGCACTATACCCTCTATTGCAGTGACTACCATGTCGTAGCTAGAGAGAAGCTAGTCTATCTGGAGCATTTTTTTGACCTGCCACAAGCACCCGTCTCAAATGGCAAGACGGTCAAGGTCCTGCTGGGTCAAAAGTTCTCTGAAGAGGACGACCAAATCTCCATCCGCTTTATTAGTACCTATGCCAAGGCCTTAGCCATTGACCTCTATCTGCCTCATCCCAAGGAAACCTTCACTATTCCAAACGTGACTTACTTGGAGACGGAGCTGATCTTTGAAGATGTCCTAGCCCAACTCTTTCAAGAATACGAGTTCGTTCATGTCTATCATTTTACCTCATCCGTCAGCCTGCACCTTAAAGACCTGCCCCATGTGACCATCACAGGCATTTCCCTCCCCTACTATGAGGACCGTCAAAAAGAATTGCGACGCTTAGGTTGTCAGTTTGAAAGGGTTTCACTTGGCTGGTAGCATAAATATATATATTAGGAAATGTAAATCCATGCACTAGCTTGGATTTTTTATTGGGGTATTAAGTAGATGTTAGGTATATTGATAGAATCTAGTAAAAGTATGATTCATATGATATAATTCAGATTAGTAAATCTTTCTGACAAACAAGTACAGATAAATGAGTCGCGAAGGTTACCGTGTATGATAGGAGATTGTTATGACTAAAATGGTTACAATACATCCAGGGCTCTGGCAAAGAGAGGTTAGAAAATATGGCTTTGAATCATCCCAATTGTCTAGAAAGAAAATTGCAGATTATTTAGGTTGGGGACATCTATATATTTTAACCCATCCTCAAGTTCGACCAGATTGGAAGGCAGGCTATGAACAAATAGGTTTTGAAAGGGATGAATTAGTGAGTGTAAGCCATTATCAATCAGATATTGGTCATGATGAATTAAGTATTCGTCCTTCCGATATCATTGATAGGTATCCTAATGGAAAAATGACTGTGATTAATGGATTTGTGGCTAGCATTGAATTAGAAGAAGAAACCCTATATTTTACTTCTGGATTATATTTAAAGAAAAATAAAAAAGAAGAACTGGAATGGTTAAATCGAGATGGTTCGACAGCGATGCGGGCACGGTACTATAAGCCAAGAGAAGAACCAAGTCCCATTTATATGATGGAGGACAATTATTTATATTATAAAGATGGAGAATGGTTAACCTACGAAGACTTATTGATTCAGGTATTAATCAGTCTTACAGATAAGAAAGACATCTTAATTCGAGATCAACATAACGTGGTGACTCCCAAATTATGGCGCTTTGTAGAAAATACAAACCGTCTCTATTGGGAATATATCCATGACAATGTATTGCTAAATCCAGCTCATAATCTAAGAAGAAAAACTAGATATTTAGTAGCTTCAGAAGTATTAACATCAATCTTGCAAGATTTAGGGTATCACGCACAATTTATGCCGCCGATTTTTGTTTCTCAAAATTCCTCAGTAGTCACAAAAAGAATAAATCCAAGTTCTTATTGTTATGTAGGAAATATGAGTAAGGTAAAAAGGGTAGAATGGATTATAGAAGCCTTTAGGAAGTTAGAACAAGAAGGCCTACCTGTAGAGGTATTCTTATATGGTGGAGATATTGACAAATTGAAGAAAGAGTATCCGACTTTGCCATCTACCATTCATGTTGTTGGATATGTAGATGAGGTACCTTATTGGGAACATGATGGCTATATTTCAACTTCCCAAAAGGAACTATTTGCCAATGCCTGCGTTGAAGCCATGAGTTTTGGATTGATTCCCTTGCTTTCTAATGTTGAAATTGCTCATCAATATTATGCATCTAAGAACTCAGATATTTGCTTATATGATACACCAGAGGAGTTAGCGCATCTTATCAAGTGTTTATATGAGACTGATAAAGAAATCGAGCTAGAAAATACAAGTAAGTTTGTGAATCGATATTTAAAAGAACAAGTTTCTAAGAGATATTTATCACTCATGAACGCCTAAAAATGAAATAGATAATGAGATTTTATTGGATATCTTATTATCTATTTTTTTTAATTTCCTTTATGTATAATTGTTTGATAAAGGAAACTAAGAGTGATATACTAGTATAGTTAGTATAAATTTTTATAATGAGTAGAAAGAAATAAAAGAGAAAAGACCTTATGAAAAAAGATACAATTCAAAAATATTCATTACGTAAATACAAAGGAATAGGTGCAGCTTCTGTTTTACTAGGAATGATGGTTGTTGGAGCTAGTCCGGTATTGGCTGAAGAAACTACAAATACAGCTAATGAAACTACAGTAACACCTGCAAAAGATAATGTGGAAATGGAAACGTTGAGTAATGGTACTGGTAGCTATACAATGCCAAAAATGCATGTGTTTGATGGTTTGAATTATCATGCAACGGGGACAGAAGATGGATATGAAAGAAATCATCGCGAGAATGAAGGTAGAGCCAAATATCATTTAGACAGAGTTGAAAAGGAAACTATAAAAAAACAAGGAGAAGATAACTTTAAGGATTCAAAAATTTCTTATGTCACAAAAGAAGGCGAAGTGCTGAAAGAAGAATCTGATGTAGAAATTCCTGTTGGTGATAAACACCTTTCTAGTACTACTATGGATTATAAAATTCGTGGACTTTTTGGCAAACGTTATGAAGGAAATGTAGCAAATTTAACTAATGATGTTTTAAGTAAAATCAAAGAAGCTGATAAAGTTTTAGAAAAGAACGGAGAAAAATATCATAAGATTGATACAGAAGTAGATAAACATGAGGGGACTACTAAGGAAACAACTTTCAATGATATTACAGTACATGCAAATCCTGGAAACTTGCATAATGAAGATGGAAGTATTCGCTATAACAATATTAAAGAAGGTAGTCGAGTTTGGTTAGTTTCTGAAACTGATGAAGGAAAATATGGGAAGTATGTTTTAGCCACAAAACCAACTACAGCCAATGATTCTTGGGCTGTTGAAACATTTAAACAAGGTGAAAATGATGCTAAAGATTTTACAAAAGAAAATATAACAACTGATGGTGGAATTAAGGAAGGAGATACTATATTAGTTGTTGAAAAAAATGAGGTAGCATTAAAAGAATCTGTTTCTACAGCAACGGAACAAGAAGCGTATACGGCGGGTGCATTTTTTNATGAGAAAGCATTAGAGGAAGGCTTAAATAATCTTTTAGATGAGAGATTAAGAGATTTAAAAGACGAAGATGTCACTAACTCTGAAAAAGAAAAGACATGGGAAGAAATCTATAAGGTTACATTAACAAATAAAAATGCAGTAGATAATAAGAATCGTCCTACTTATTCTGTACATCAGGAGTTTAATGGTTATATAAGAGAAAACGGAAAGTTTGTAAAATATAACGATGTGACAGAATATATAACTAAGCTAAAAGAAATGTTTGGCGAAAAAGAAATTACAGTAGGATGGAAAAATTCTCGAGATAAAGTAGAACCAAAATTTGTTGGAAATATTGAAGAGTTTAAAGACACTGCTAACTACGAGAGTGAAAAAGCAAATGTCACGAAGTTTAAAGAGGCTCATAAAGCAATTCAGTATGTCGACCAAGTTCCAACAAATGCAACTTTTGTAAAAAATGTGTTTGAAGTAAATGTGGATTTTAAACTAGGAGATAAGAATACAGATTATTATTATCCTAGTGAAGATGATGATTCTAATCAACCAGAAAAAACTTATTTAGCTTATAGCTTTGGTTATTTTGGTACGAAATATTATAGTGAAGATACTAGATATCAATATGGATTAGGCCAATTATATAAAGAATATGAAAAAGATGGAGTTCGATATAGAATTGCCGCACCTACTAAATATGAACAACATGCGTCAATATCTGAGCCTATTTATAGTGAAATTCATTATTACGACTTATATCAACCAACTCGTGCCTATCATATCAGTGATAAGTTAACAAATATCAAAAACATCTACGCTAAGGAAGAAACAGAGACAACTGAAAGTAAAGGTAGTGTTATTGTTAAGTATGAATTAGAGGATGGAACTTCTATTAAAGAAAGTACAGATGTTGTTAAAGATGCAGTGATATCTTCTACAGAAACTAAATATTACTTAAATAAGGATAATCAAAAAGTAGAAGTAGGAACACCAACGACAACGAATAATGAGGTTTCATATGATGCTACAACGGTAAAACTACAAGAAATAACCAAAGATGGTAAAAAATATAAACTAGTAGGATTGAAAGATGGTTCCCTTGCAGAGTCAGGAAACGTAATAGCAGGAACCACTGTAATTACCTATGTCTATAAGTTAGCAACTGCTGGAAATGTATTTGAAAAATACATGATAGAAGGCACAAGTACCGAAATAGCAGCAGGAAAACTACTAACACAAGATGCTTCTATCGGAGATGAATATACGTCTACTGCTCCTAATGTGGGAACAATACTTCAAAAAGATGGTAAGTCTTATTTTTACAAAGGACATCGTGCTACTTCATCGCCAGAAATGGGTACAGTTGATGAAAATGAAAAAACGGTTATTTATGACTTTGTAGAATATTTTAGTGAAAAAGGTGAACCGGAAGTACGACCAGCATTACCGGAAGGAGTTGTAAGCGAGAAGGGTGAACCAGAAGTACAGCCAGCGTTGCCAGAAGGAGTTGTAGGTGAAAAAGGCGAACCAGAAGTACAGCCGGTATTACCAGAAGGAGTTGTAAGTGAGAAAGGTGAGCCAGAAGTACAGCCAGCATTACCAGAAGGTATCATTAGTGAAAAAGGTGACCCAGCGGTTCATTCTGTAACTCCATTATTGATTACTCGCCATATTATTATTGGATCAAATGAAGAGCTCATTCCAATTCAAATTGGTAAATTGGCTCCTAAATCTGATATCATATCGAAAAATGGTAAGAAATATCGATATACAATGACCCATGAAAAAGATGGTATTGTTACTCATTTATATACTGAGTTAATAGGTGATGACGTAACGAAACCACAGGATCAAGAATACCTTCAGTCAAATTCTGTTAAGATTGATGAACCTACAAAACAAGAAGGTTCTCATCAAGATGAAGCGGTTGCCCAAAAAGAGGACAAGTCATCTCATGGGAAACACTCAGAATCTGGGGAAGAGGTACCTCAAACAGGACAAGCTGAACTTCCGAACACTGGTACGGAAGACAATGCTAGTCTAGCAGCACTTGGACTTTTAGGTGTCTTGAGTGGATTTGGATTTCTTGCTCGCAAGAAAAAAGAAGACTAATTTGAATTAGATTTTCTGATATGAATAAGGAGTAGGATATCATATCTGCTCCTTTTCTTTTGGGGTTGTGATGAGAGTCATCTTAGAGTTGGTAAAAATTTTTCAATGGTTTGATTGTCAAATCTCTGTAGATTTTCTTGTTTTAGTCTCATATAGACAAGATGACAGAATCATCATCTATAAGTTGTCTGGCTTGACTTTCTTAATGGAAGTTATATAATAGTTGTAATAATTAAAGTTACAATAAAAGAGGAAATATTTATGACCTATGAATACCAGAGCCACATTTATTTGGCAGAGGTAGTTTTGAATGTAAAGGATTTAGCCAGTCAAACAGCCTTTTATCAGCAAATCATTGGTTTAGAAATCTTATCTCAAACTGAGATAGAGGTCGTTCTGGGACTTGGAGGTAAAGATTTGGTACACTTGATTCAAGCACAAGAGAGCGGTGAAGTAAGGGAACATTATGGATTTTACCATCTGGCTATTCTCTTGCCGACACGAAAGGATTTGGCTGATGTCTTGAAACACCTGACAGATTTACAGATTCCTCTTGTCGGCGGTGCAGACCATGGTTACAGTGAGGCCCTTTATTTGGAGGATTTGGAGGGAAATGGGATCGAACTCTATCGAGATAAGCCGGTTTCCACATGGGATATTCGAGAAGACGGACGCATTATCGGAGTGACGGAGGCTCTTGCGGCGCAGGACATTTATGAGCTGGGGGAAAGAGTAGAACCCTTTATCTTGGCAGAAGGTACGAGAATGGGGCATATTCATCTTTCCGTCAAGGATAGTCGAAAGTCCAGCCAGTTTTATCAAAAGGTGTTAGGGTTAAAGGATAAATTCAGTGTGCCTAGCGCTAGTTGGATTGCAGCTGGGGATTACCATCATCATTTAGCAGTCAATGAATGGGGAGGAAAAGGCCTAGCTCCGCGTAAGCAAGGCTTGCCAGGTTTGGCCTACTATGTCATTGAGGTCGCTAGTAAAGAAGAACTGTTAACGATTGCGCAGCGAGCACAAGAAGTTGATGCACCAATCAAGTGGCTGACATCGAGCCAATTGGAAGTCACAGACCAAGACGGAATTGTGACCAGTATTCGTTTAGACAGGATATGATGACAATCAGAGGATCAATTGTAGAAAGTACCCCTTATTCTAGTCAGATACGTAGAAAATTTGATATGATAGTAGGGAATAAGGAGAAGAGTGCTATGACTAGCGAATACCAAAAAATGATAGCAGGAGAGTTTTACCGTCCATCGGATACAGAATTGCGGACCTTGGCTCAGGCTTCTCGCCAAAAACAGGCTGCTTTTAACAAGGAAGAAGATCCCTTAAAGGGAGCCGAAATCATCAAGACTTGGTTCGGCTCGACTGGACAAAATATCTTTGTCAATCCACGACTGGTAGTCGATTATGGAGTCAATATCCATCTAGGGGAAAATTTTTATTCTAATTGGAACTTGACCATGCTGGATGTTTGTCCGATTCGCATCGGGAACAATGCTATGATTGGTCCCAACTGTCAGTTCTTGACTCCCCTCCATCCATTGGACCCGCAGGAACGTAATTCAGGTGTTGAATACGGCAAGCCTATTACTATCGGAGATAATTTCTGGGCTGGAGGAGGTGTCATTGTCCTTCCTGGAGTAACACTGGGCAATAATGTTGTTGCTGGAGCAGGGGCTGTAATCACCAAGTCCTTCGGCGACAACGTTGTCCTAGCTGGTAATCCTGCGCGTGTGATTAAGGAGATACCTGTTAAATAAAGAGATTGGTAAAAAAGTTTTTAAGATAAGAAAAGCGCATCATATCAGGTGTTTAAAAAACGTTGATATGATGCCTTTTATCATAAATTAGATTAACTTTTTTTCAATTGAGTGTTTACCTAGCTTTTTGAGAGGTTTCACGCTAGAAGTTTTACAAATTCTTTCTCTTCTTAGCATTTTTGGTCAGGGAAACCTGGTAAGTATCCTGTTCTCTAGTGAGGTAATTGATGATTTGAAAGTCGTTGGTTTGAGCCTTGAAATCCACTTCATAGACAGTGGTGACCTGTTCTCCATCATTGCTGGTATCAATCGAGATAAGGTCTAACTCAGTACAGAATTGTGATAGCCCAGATTGGATAGTTTGGAGTTGCTTTTCTTGGTTGGCAATTGTGATGGTTAATAGTCTGCGACGTTGGTGATTGCTCTTGCTTTGTTGCTTTTCTAAAAGAAGCCATACTGCTAAGATAAAGACGGTGAAGAGAATAGCTAGAGCTAGGTAGCCTGTCCCTGCTGCCAGCCCGATAATCATGGCAAGGAAGATCGCAATTAGCTCCCGTGAGCCACTGGTAGCTGAACGGAAACGAATGAGGCTAAAGGTTCCTGCAACAGCGATAGAGGTTCCTAAGCTGCCATTTACCAGAAAGATGACCAAGGTCATCAAGCAGGGGAGTAGGGTCAAACTAACAGCAAATTCCCGTGTATAGAGGGTACGGTGTTTGTAAGCCCAGGTCAGCGCCAAACCTAAAATCAGGCTGACCAAGAGAGCCAGAAAGAGCTGGATAGGATTGGCAGTGGCAGTTGTGTCGTTGAAAATAGAGTTGAAAAGATTAGACATAAGTAGTACCTACACTTTCTGTGCTTGGTCGTGGGCTATAGTCCAGCCCTTGAGACTTGTGGTAGGCGCAGCTGTATTTTGAAAATTTCTGCTCTACCAGTCCATATTGGTCGAGAATATCTTGTAGCCATTGGGGTTTTCTACCAGGTGCTTTAATTTCCATGATGACAATGTCCTCGTTTAGTAGAGGGAAACCGTCCTTGCCTGAGAATAAACTGACATTATCATCACGATAGGTTAGATTTTGGTCAATGGTGATACGAATTTTATTGTAGGGAAATCCGCTAATTTCTTTCTTTTCCTTGAGAGAAAAACGGTCGTAGTAAATATACATACGAGGGATAATAGCTTGCTGATATTCCTCTTGGAGTTGCTGAATTTTTTCAATTATCATTCGGTCCTTGATACTGCTATCCAGCTGTCCCTTGGTCATAAACTGGGTGATAGACTGGGGAGTCGATAAGAGACGATGTTTTCGTCCGACACCAGCTCTGTCCTTAGATTTGATTTCTAAAAATACCTGACTATCAGGCTGGACTTGACTGAGATAGGTTCGCATCCGAATCTTTTCTTTTCGCTTAGTCCCTTGGCCATCCTCCTGAATCATATCAAATTGCTCTGTATCAAAGTAGATGTTGGAAATGGTCGAAGTTGGATAGTCATCCTCGACGAGGTATATTTTTAAGTTCTCTATTAAATTAGCCAAGTCACCCTTGGCAACGACATATTTGGTTTCGATTCGTTTAAAGCTTGTTTCAATTGGTTTCATAAATCCTGTCTCCTTTATCAAACTATTTTAGTACACTATCTTATTAGCAGATAGGTGTGTCTGGGCAAGTTGAACTTGCTTGTAATTAGTCTATGGAATTTTCCTAAAACTTTTGTTAAAGATAACTTAACTGAAACTGAACTTAAGAAAACTTTCAGAAAAAGTTTAGATTTTTTTCAGACTTACCCTGTAAACTAAGGTCAAGCTAAAGGAAGGCGAGGAAAAAAGTATGAAATCAAAAAAATGGACTCTAATCTTAACCAGTTTAACAGCTTTGACCTTGATGACAGCTTGTGGGCAGTCAACGACCAAGTCAAGTACAACTGCAGCGGCAGATACCACTGCTATCACAACTTCAGCTAAAAACAGTCAATCTTCTTACTTTACAGAAAAGGACTACGACACTTCTTATGATGAAAGCACTGCCTCTAAGATTGAGTTATCTGGCTCATCTGCAAGTATCTCTGGAGACGGGGTGACAGTTTCTGGCTCAACGGTGACCATCTCAAAAGCAGGTACCTATGTGATTTCAGGTCAGTCTGACGGAGTGCAGATTAAAATAGCAGCTGATAAGTCTGATGATGTGAAACTTGTCCTAAAAGGCGCTACCATGACCAATACAGATGCGGCTATTTCGGCTACAAGCGCAGGTCATGTCTACCTCACTCTAGCAGAGGGAACCACCAACAGTCTCTCTGACTCAAGCTCTAACAGTGATGAAAAGGCAAATGCCGCTCTCTTTTCTAAGGTTGATTTGACCATCAATGGCTCAGGAACTCTCACTGTAGATGGTAAGAAAAGCAATGCTATCAAGGCAAATGATACACTTCACATCACGGGTGGAACTTTTAACATCACATCAGTTGATGATGCCTTTAATGTTAATGATGAACTCAACATCACTGGTACAACCATGACCATCGATGCCAAGGAAGATGGTGTTAAAGTTGATAATGATGACGATATGACTGTCGGAAATATGTATTTGGCTAACAATACCATAACAGTCACAGCAGGCGAGGACGGCATTCACGCTTCTGGCAACCTAGTGATTGATAGCGGTACTTACACAGTCAAGAATGCGACTGAAGGAATTGAAGGAAAATCCATTACGATCAATGGTGGTGATATCAATGTCTACGCGACTGATGATGGGGTGAATGCAGCTAATAAAAATGCCCAGCAAAGTGATATTTACTTTACCATGACAGGTGGTAATCTAACTGTTGAAGTCGGTCAAGGGGACACAGATCCAATTGACTCAAACGGAAATATAACGGTCACAGGTGGAACTATTAAATTAATAGGACAATCAGGCTTTGACTTTGATGGAACAGCAACTTACACAGGTGGGGATATCTACATCAACGGCGAAAAACAAACAGATATTGTCAATTCTATGCCTGGAGGCGGAGGTCCGAATGGAGGTCCTGGCGGTCCAGCCCCTGGCGGACGAGGATAAACAAAAAGGATAGCATTTTCAGAGAAATGTTATCCTTTTTATATCGGTGATAGATTGATATGTTACGAGGGATTTTATAATCGTAGCTTTCAAAGACTAAATTGTTCAGTCATCCGTTTTTGTTTACTTAAATTTCTTGAATTTTAAGAAGGTATTGAGTAGTTTTCCCTTAAATGTTTTGTTTTGGTAGGCGATTGTGAGGGAATTGAAAAATTCAACTGCTAGGTGTTCTTGGTGACCGAGCTCCATCTAGCTTGGGGTTGCTTCTGGGGAAAAGACGCCTAATTTGATGCGGAGTCCACCTTTTTTCATCTTGAACTGATGCATACCATACATCTTGATATCAAGGCTTGTATCGGACATGAGAGTAGCAGTATCACCTGCCATAGAAATTTTTGTATCGGCATTCGGAACGCCTGTTTTTTCAGTATCTAGACTGATAAAGATTTTTTGATAAGTTGGTTGACCGTACTCTCCAATCAACTCCTCACTTCCTGTCCACCGTGAACTCCAGCAAATACAAAATGTTCAGGGTGAATTTTAAAAGGAAGTGCTTGGTCACCCATTTTATTTAGTCCTTGGTTGAAGGCGAAGAAATCTCTCAAAGTAAATCCATCCACGTAAGCAGCTTGTAGGTTACGTCCCTTAACCGAATTCTTAGAAAGCCATGCCGCATTTGGTCTGATTCTGCTAGACGGTCAGCGTAGAGTTCGAGGATTTTTTGACTTCCAAGGGCTAATTTGGTTTCAATTAGGTCTTGAAAATTTCTTAGTCTGTTTCATATAAAAATAAGTAAAATGAATTCCCATTACCAAGGTCATTAGAGTTGCGATAACAATGACGATGGTTGGATTAGCCGAGAAAAGTAGAGGGAAAATAGGCCTTTAAAAAGTGGACAGAAAAGACCATTTCGGAGTATAGAGAGGAAGTTCAAAAACATTTTTAGAAATAAGACATGTGCATTATAAACATCAGATACGAATCTGGTGCTTTATTTTTTAAAGAATTTCAACTTTTTTCTTGACAAGTGAGTAAACACTCACTATAATAGGCCTATATTCAGTAAGTGAGTAAACACTCACCTAGGAGGAAGCATATGAAAAAATTGCTACATTTACAAGATTTGGATAAGTCTTTTTGTCGTCAAATGGTTTTGAATCATGTCAGCTTTGAATTGCAGCCGGGAGAAATTATAGGCTTAATAGGTCCGTCTGGTGCTGGTAAATCGACTATGATTAAGACTATGTTAGGGATGGAAAAAGCTAACGGAGGGGTTGCTTTGGTATTGGATCATACTATGCCCAATCGTCATATTTTAGGAGATATTGGTTATATGGCCCAGTCAGATGCCTTATATGAGGCTTTGTCAGGTCAAGAAAATCTGGAATTTTTTGGTCAGCTAAAAGGGCTATCCAAAAGAGATCTGACAGCTGAAATTGCCCATGTGGCTCAAGTTGTGGATCTGACAGAGCATTTGAATAAAACGGTATTCGGTTATTCTGGAGGAATGAAGCGACGCTTGTCTTTAGCCATCGCGCTTCTGGGGAATCCTCAGCTCTTGATTTTGGACGAACCGACAGTTGGAATCGACCCTTCTCTTCGGAAGAAAATCTGGAAAGAATTATTCGCGCTTAGAGACAATGGGGTTGGGATATTAGTTACTACCCATGTTATGGATGAAGCAGAGTTAACGGATAAGGTCGGCTTATTATTAGGTGGAAAAATCATTGCTTTTGATACACCGCAACACTTAAAAGAAAGTTATCAAGTTTCAAGTATTGAAGAAGTATTTTTGAAAGCAGAAGGAGAGTAAGATGAGAACCATTGCTATTGCTAAAAAAGTTATCAAAGAATTGCTTCGTGACAAACGAACCTTGGCTATGATGTTTGTAGCGCCGGTATTTATTATGTGGCTGATGAACCTCATGTTTTCAGCTAGTACAACCGTGAATGTCAAGTTAGCGACACAAGATCTACCAACTGGTTTGATAACGAAAATGGATGAGCTTGATCATGTGGACATCGAGACTTATCAAGACTTAGATCAGGCCAAAGAAGCGCTAGCAAATGAAAAAGTCGATGCTGTGATTTCTTATAAAGACGGTGAGTATCAGGTCGACTACGCAAATACAGATGCCTCCAAGACATCTATGATACGACAAGTGTTACGAACAAGTATCGTCAGTGAAGGCACCGATCAGTTACTATCTCGTATCAAACAAGCTCTTCCACAATTGAAATTAGATGCAAAGGCGCCTGAAATCAAAGAATCTTACCAATATGGAGATAAAAATACTGGATTCTTTGCACGTATGATTCCAATTTTAATTGGCTTTGTGGTCTTCTTCTTTGTCTTTTTGATTTCTGGTATGGCACTTTTGAAAGAGCGCACAAGTGGAACCTTGGACCGCTTGTTAGCAACCCCAGTGAAACGTTCTGAAATTGTCTATGGCTATATGTTGTCTTACGGTATTATTGCGATTTTTCAAACGGCAGTTGTCGTCTTAGCAGCAATTTGGCTACTAGATGTAGAAGTTGTAGGAAATATTTTAAATGTTATAATAGTTAATGTGGTACTGGCTCTTGTAGCACTAGCTTTTGGAATTCTCTTGTCTACTCTAGCAAAATCAGAATTTCAAATGATGCAATTTATTCCTCTCGTGATTATGCCTCAACTCTTTTTCTCAGGGATTATTCCATTGTCATCCATGGGAGCATGGGCTCCAACTGTGGGGAAATTTTTGCCATTAACCTATTCTGGTGATGCAATAAGCCAGATTATTCTTTACGGACACAATCTTGGTGATATTTTGCCAAATCTTGGTGTTTTAATGATTTTCTTGATCATTTTAACAATTCTCAATATTGTTGGATTGCGTCGTTATCGTAAAGTTTAGAAATCAACATAAATAATGCTAAAAAGGTGTGAAGATTAGATGGATAAGACTGTTTTTGAATCGTTTGAAGATTACTTAGAAGAAGCGAATTACCCTCAAGGAAAGAAAAAAATCATGCAGGCAGCAGTGGATCTCATATCAACTAGGAGTTACCATGGGACCTCAACTCTTCACATAGCTGAGCGTGCTGGACTAAGCCAGGCAACTTTGTTTAAGTATTTTAAGACGAAGGATGATCTACTGACGGCTATTTTACATCCTGTAGTCCCAGGCATTTTCAGTAGTTTTGTTGAGGAACTCTTAGCTTTTGAAACGACAGAAGAGAGGGTTCGTTATCTCGTCCACGATCGTATGAGCTATCTCAAAAAAAATCGTGCTTTGATGAAAATCATTCTGCAGGAGAGTTTTTCAAATAAGAAACTAAAAAATGAACAGATTTTTATCTGGAATGCTATTCAAGATAAACTTCGAGTGCTTCATAAAGAATTGCTAGCAGATCCACGTGTAAATCCAGAGTTAACGATTCCTCAAATGGTTCGTATTTGTGTTGGTCCATTGTTGGCTTACTTCGCTCAACTTTATATCGTTAGCGACAACGGAGAAATAAAGGAAGAGGACCTAGACTTATTAGAAAAACAGATTTTAGGTGGTTTGTGGAAATAAGGGAGTTCTAGAAGAGCTAAGATTTATTTACTTGACTTTCAAACAAGCTAAAAAAGACATGTTCTGCTTATTTCAGATTCATGTCTTTTTTGTTGTTGGATTTTGTATTCTTCATAAGTCCTCAATCGCTTTGCCAAAACAGAAACCGACTTCTCCAGCGGTGCAACGATTTCTCAAGTGTATGGAAGAGGAGATTTCTGGCTTGCTAAAGAGAATTCCTTGACACTCGGTCAGCTTTTGATACAATAGTACAAAATTAGAGGAGGTGAGTTATGATTCAAAAACATGCGATTCCTATTTTAGAGTTTGATGACAATCCTCAGGCGGTCATCATGCCTGATCACGAGGGGCTGGACTTGCACTTGCCCAAGAAGTGTGTCTATGCTTTTTTAGGTGAGGAGATTGACCGTTATGCGAGAGAAGTAGGGGCGGACTGTGTCGGCGAATTCGTTTCAGCCACCAAGACCTATCCAGTCTATGTCGTTAACTACAAGGGCGAGGGAATTTGTCTGGCTCAGGCACCTGTCGGTTCCGCTCCAGCAACCCAGTTTATGGATTGGTTGATTGGCTATGGTGTGGAGCAGATTATTTCCGCTGGAACCTGTGGTGTGCTGACTGATATAGAAGAAAATGCCTTTCTAGTCCCTGTTCGGGCTCTGCGAGATGAAGGAGCCAGTTATCACTATGTGGCCCCTTCTCGTTATATGGAAATGCAGCCAGAGGCTATTGCTGCTATTGAGCAAGTTTTGGAGGCCAGAGGGATTCCCTATGAAGAAGTCATGACCTGGACCACAGATGGTTTTTACCGAGAAACAGCTGAAAAGGTGGCTTATCGCAAGGAGGAAGGCTGTGCTGTTGTGGAGATGGAGTGTTCTGCGCTTGCGGCAGTAGCCCAACTGCGAGGGGTTCTCTGGGGTGAATTGTTGTTCACAGCTGATTCCTTAGCAGACTTGGACCAGTACGATAGTCGTGACTGGGGTTCAGAAGCTTTTGAGAAGGCCTTGGAACTCTGCCTTGAGATAACTTCTCAGATATAGCTACTCTCCCTCTTTTTATGGTACAATGGATGTATGTTATTCAAATTATTTGTGAAAAAACTTGAAAGGGTCTTTGGCGGACTTTCACCTGCTCGTCGCATTTTTTTAAGTTTCGCTGGAGTTATTTTTATAGGCTCTCTTCTTTTGAGCTTGCCTTTTGTTCAGGCAAATGGTTCTCAGGCCACTTATTTTGACCATCTCTTTACGACGGTGTCCATGGTCTGTGTGACTGGCCTTTTTACGCAACCAGTGGCTACGACCTATAATGTCTGGGGGCAGTTGATTTGTATGCTCTTGATACAGATTGGTGGTCTGGGGCTCATGACTTTTATCGGGGTCTTTTATATTCAGGGGAAGCAAAAACTCAGTCTTCGCAGTCGTGAAACCATTCAGGAGAGTTTTAGTTACGGGGAGACTCGGTCGCTGAAGGCCTTTATGCGGTCCATCTTTTTGACGACTTTTCTGGTGGAGGGCTTGGGTGCCTTCCTGCTAAGTTTCCGTTTTATTCCTGAGTTTGGCTGGGGACGAGGCATTTTTACCTCTATCTTTTTAGCTATTTCAGCCTTTTGTAATGCTGGTTTTGATAATTTCGGCAGTAGCAGTTTAGTGGCTTTTCAGACGGATCCCTTGATCAATCTGGTCATTGCTGGCTTGATTATCACAGGTGGTCTTGGCTTTATGGTCTGGTTTGACTTGGCAACCCAGTTTGACAAGAAGAAAAAACGCCGTCTGCGTTTCCACACCAAGCTGGTCCTATTCTTGACCGCAGGGATTTTGCTGTTTGGGACAGTATCCACACTCTTTACGGAGTGGCACAATCCAGGAACCATTGGCAATCTCAGTGTGCCAGAGAAAGTGCTGGTCAGCTTTTTCCAAACCGTCAGCATGAGAACGGCCGGTTTTGCTTCTATTGACTATACTCAAGCTCGACCTGTGACCTTGTTTATCTATATCCTACAGATGTTTCTGGGTGGAGCGCCTGGAGGGACGGCTGGGGGGCTCAAGATTACGACTTTCTTTGTCTTGTTGGTCTTTGCGCGTAGTGAATTGCTGGGCTTGCCTCATGCCAATGTTGCGCAGAGAACCATTGAGGCTCGAACAGTCCAAAAATCCTTTAGTGTCTTCATTATCTTTTTGATGACCTTCTTGTTGGGCTTGATGTTGTTGGGAATTACGGCAGAAGGAACACCGCGATTTATCTACCTCATGTTTGAGACCATTTCAGCTCTTGCGACAGTTGGGGTGACGGCAAATCTGACACCAGAATTGGGCAAGCTAGCTCTTAGCATTGTCATGGTGCTCATGTTTATTGGCCGTATCGGTCCCTTGACCTTGCTGGTTAGTCTAGCTGACTACCAGCCTGATAAGAAAGATTTGATTCAGTATATGAAAGCAGATATTAGTATTGGATAAGAAAGGAAGAATGATGTCAGATCGTACGATTGGAATTTTAGGTTTGGGGATTTTCGGGAGTAGTGTCCTGACGGCCCTAGCCAAGCAAAATATGAATATTATTGCCATTGACGACCACGCCGAGCGTATCAATCAATTTGAGCCAGTTTTGGCGCGTGGAGTTGTTGGCGATATCACAGATGAGGACCTCCTCAGAACTGCAGGAATTGATACCTGTGATACGGTTGTAGTGGCAACAGGGGAAAATCTGGAATCGAGTGTGCTTGCAGTTATGCATTGTAAGAGTCTAGGGGTACCAAGGGTTATTGCCAAGGTCAAAAGTCAGACAGCCAAGAAGGTGCTAGAAAAAATCGGTGCTGACTCGGTGATTTCACCTGAGTATGAAATGGGGCAGTCTCTAGCGCAGACCATTCTCTTTCATAACAATGTTGATGTCTTTCAGCTGGATAAAAATGTGTCTATCGTAGAGATGAAAATTCCGAGTGTTTGGGCAGGTCAAAGTCTGAGCCAGCTGGATCTACGTGGCAAATATAACCTCAATGTCCTAGGATTCCGTGAACAAGAAAATTCACCCTTGGATGTCCAATTTGGCCCTAATGACCTCTTGAGGGCAGATGCCTATATCTTGGCAGTCATTAACAACCAGTATCTAGATGACTTAGCAGAATTAAATTCGTAAGGAGGGAATTTCCCTCTTTTTTAATGTTCAAGATAGGAAATTGGGAGAACACCTTGTATTCCAGTAAAAGTCCTTCAGAAGCTGGACTTTATGGTAAAATAGAAAGAAGTGACAAGAGAGAGTAATACTCTTCGAAAATCTCTTCAAACCACGTCAACGTCGCCTTGCCGTAGGTATGGTTACTGACTTCGTCAGTTCTATACACAACCTCAAAACAGTGTTTTGAGCTGACTTCGTCAGTTCTATCTGCAACCTCAAAGCAGTGCTTTGAGCAACCTGCGGCTAGTTTCCTAGTTTGCTCTTTGATTTTCATTGAGTATAAGAAAAAATCAGTCCCCTAAAGGAGTAGATTATGAAGTTATTGTCTATCGCCATCCCTAGCTATAATGCTGCTGCCTATCTTCATTACTGTGTGGAGTCGCTAGTGATTGGTGGTGAACAAGTTGAGATTTTGATTATCAATGATGGGTCTCAGGACCAGACTCAGGAAATCGCTGAGCGTTTGGCCAGCAAGTATCCTAACATCGTTAGAGCCATCTATCAGGAAAATAAGGGCCATGGCGGTGCCGTCAATCGCGGCTTAGCGGAGGCTTCTGGACGCTATTTTAAAGTAGTTGATAGTGATGACTGGGTAGATCCTCGTGCCTATTTAAAAATTCTTGAAACCTTGCAGGAACTAGGGAGTGAGGGGCAGGAAGTTGATGCCTTTGTGACCAATTTTGTCTATGAAAAGGAAGGTCAGTCTCGTAAGAAGAGTATGAGTTACGAGTCAGTCTTGCCTGTCCAGCAGATTTTTGGCTGGGATCAGGTCGGAAATTTCTCCAAAGGCCAGTATATCATGATGCACTCGCTGATTTACCGGACAGATTTGTTGCGAACGAGCCAGTTCCAATTGCCTGAGCATACCTTTTATGTCGATAATCTCTTTGTCTTTACCCCCCTTCAGCAGGTCAAGACCATGTACTATCTGCCTGTCGATTTCTATCGTTATTTGATTGGGCGTGAGGACCAGTCAGTCAATGAGCAAGTGATGATTAAGCGCATTGACCAGCAACTCAAGGTCAATCGACTCTTGGTAGACCAGCTTGATTTATCTAAAGTAAGCCACCCCAAAATGCGAGAGTATCTGCTGAATCATATTGAAATCACGACGGTGATTTCCAGTGCCTTGCTCAACCGAGCAGGCACAGCAGAGCATCTGGCAAAAAAACGGGAGCTATGGACCTATATTCAGCAGGAAAATCCAGAGGTCTTTCAGGCTATTCGCAAGACCATGTTGAGCCGTTTGACCAAACATTCGGTCTTGCCAGCTCGCAAACTTTCCAATGTTGTCTATCAAATCACCAAATCTGTTTATGGATTTAATTAATATAAGTATTTTATAAGAGGGATTTAAGAAAAATTTTAACTTTTTCTTAATCCTTTTTAATTTTAGGAGATTATACTAGAGTCATCAAATAAAGAAAAACTCTAAGGAGAATCCTATGAAATTCAATCCAAATCAAAGATATACACGTTGGTCTATTCGCCGTCTTAGTGTCGGTGTTGCCTCAGTTGTTGTGGCTAGTGGCTTTTTTGTCCTAGTTGGTCAGCCAAGTTCTGTACGTGCCGATGTGGTCAATCCAACCCCTGCTCAAGTTGTGCCAGACGCGGCTTCGGTGAGTGAAAAGAGTGACTTACCAGCAGAACTTCTCAAAGAAGCAGTCGATACAGCTCTTCCTTCAGAACAGGTAGACTCAACACCTAAAGCAAGCTTGGATGCTACAAGCTCGTCAGAAAAAGTGAATGTAGCTGATAAAGACCAAGTGGTAGCGCCAAAAGAAGAAGTGCAAGCAAAACCAGAATCTAAGAAAGAAACAGAAGATGCGCTTAAACCTGCGACAAATCCTGCGCCTACAGTTTCTGGACAAGACCGTGAAGCAAATGAAGCGCAACCAGCAACCACTCCAGCCGAAGTCCAAAAAGGTGTGGCCGACAACACCAAAGACACAGTAGATGTTCCAGCTACTTACTTGGACAAAGCGAACTTCCCAGGCCCATTCACAGCTGGTGTCAACCAAGTCATCCCATACGAATTCTTCGCTGGCGACGGTATGTTAACCCGCCTTATCTTGAAAGCCTCAGACAAGGCCCCATGGTCAGACAACGGCTCAGCCAAAAATCCGGCCTTTCCACCAGTAGAAAACTTAGGCAAAGGCCTTTACTTCTATGAAGTGGATTTGGCAGGCACCCAAGGTAAATCTGATAAAGAGTTGCTTGACCTCTTGAAACAAAACGGCACTCAAAGTTATAAAGCAACTATCAAAGTGTACGGTGCCAAAGATGGCAAGGCTGATTTGACAAATCTCGTAGCGACTAAGGATTTGGATGTCAATTTGAATGGCTTAACCACTCCAGCTGAAGTTCAAAAAGGTGTGGCTGACAATACTAAAGACACAGTGGATGTTCCAGCCTCTTACTTGGACAAAGCCAATTTCCCAGACCCATTCACAGCCGGTGTTAACCAAGTCATTCCATACGAATTCTTCGCCGGTGACGGTATGTTGACTCGCCTTATCTTGAAGGCTTCAGACAAGGCTCCATGGTCAGACAACGGCTCAGCTAAAAATCCAGCTCTTCCACCAGTAGAAAACTTGGGTAAAGGCCTCTACTTCTACGAAGTGGACTTGACCGGCACCCAAGGTAAATCAGATAAAGAGCTTCTAGACCTCTTGAAACAAAACGGCACTCAAAGTTATAAAGCTACCATCAAAGTGTACGGTGCGAAAGACGGCAAGGCTGATTTGAGTAATCTCGTAGCAACAAAAGATTTGGATGTCAATTTGAATGGCTTGACTACCCCAGCTGAAGTGCAAAAGGGCGTGGCCGACAATACTAAAGACACAGTAGACGTTCCAGCTACTTACCTAGACAAAGCTAACTTCCCTGGACCGTTCACAGCTGGTGTCAACCAAGTTATTCCATACGAATTCTTCGCTGGTGATGGCATGTTGACACGTCTTATCTTGAAGGCCTCAGACAAGGCTCCATGGTCAGACAACGGTTCAGCTAAAAATCCAGCTCTCCCACCAGTAGAAAAATTGGGCAAAGGACTTTACTTCTATGAAGTGGATTTGGCCGGTACCCAAGGTAAATCTGATAAAGAGCTTCTAGACCTCTTGAAACAAAATGGTACACAAAGTTATAAAGCCACTATCAAAGTGTACGGTGCGAAGGACGGCAAGGCCGATTTGACTAATCTCGTAGCGACAAAAGATTTGGATGTCAACTTGAACGGCTTAACTACTCCAGCTGAAGTGCAAAAAGGTGTGGCCGACAATACTAAAGACACAGTAGATGTGCCAGCTACTTACTTGGATAAAGCGAACTTCCCTGGTCCATTCACAGCTGGTGTCAACCAAGTCATTCCATACGAATTCTTCGCTGGTGACGGTATGTTAACTCGCCTTATCTTGAAAGCCTCAGACAAGGCTCCGTGGTCAGACAATGGTTCAGCTAAAAATCCAGCCCTTCCACCAGTAGAAAAATTAGGCAAAGGCCTTTACTTCTACGAAGTAGACTTGGCAGGTACCCAAGGTAAATCTGATAAAGAGCTTCTAGACCTCTTGAAACAAAACGGTACTCAAAGCTATAAAGCAACTATCAAAGTGTACGGTGCCAAAGATGGCAAGGCAGACTTGAGCAATCTCGTAGCGACAAAAGATTTGACAGTGAACTTGCATGGACATCAGTCTCTGATTCCGATGCAGTCAGGTTTCGTCCCATCTTCTAATGGTTCAGCTATGCCGGCTCCAATGATGAATAGTCATCAAGATGCATCTAAGATGAACGCTCAAATGCCTAGTGCCAATCAAGATGAGATGAAATCTAAAATGCCAGCTGCTAGTCAGGATAAGATGATGCCTAACAAAGAGCAGGACAAAACCATGAATGCTAGCCAGCCTATGGCAACACCAAGCATGAAACAAGATCAAGCTCCAGCAGCCTCAAGCAAAATGTCTGATGAAGGCAAGATGGTATCTAATAACAAGGTATCAAGTCCAATGATGGCTGATCAAATGAAAGACCAAAAAGACATGCTTCCATATACTGGTGAAGCCCAAACATCAATGGCTACTATTGGATTCTTTGGATTAGCCTTGGCCGGCCTGCTAGGTGGACTCGGTTTGAAAGCTAAAAAAGAGGAAAATGATTAGTCTAGCTACAGACTTTCTATCTAGGATATGAAAAATCTAGATATCGTTTAGAATGTTCGTAAAGAGATTAAAATAGTGTTATACTATTGTGGTATAGCACTGTTTTTTTCAAAGGAGAGACAGATGGGAAAGACAATTTTACTCGTTGACGATGAGGTAGAAATCACAGATATTCATCAACGCTATCTGGTTCAGGCAGGATATCAGGTTTTGGTGGCTCATGATGGAGTAGAGGCCTTGGAAATCTTCAAGCGAAAACCGATTGATTTGATTATTACAGATATCATGATGCCTCGGATGGATGGTTATGATTTGATTAGCGAAGTTCAGTATCAATCTCCAGATCAGCCTTTTCTCTTTATCACGGCTAAGACCAGTGAGCAGGATAAGATTTATGGCCTGAGCTTAGGGGCAGATGATTTTATTGCCAAGCCCTTTAGTCCACGTGAGCTGGTTTTGCGTGTCCACAATATCTTACGTCGCCTTCACCGTGGAGGTGAGACAGAGGTCGTCAGTCTCGGGGACTTACGGATGAATCACGGTAGCCATGAGGTCCAAGTTGGAGATGTGGCGCTTGATTTGACAGTCAAATCCTTCGAACTTCTATGGCTTTTAGTTAGTAATCCAGAACGGGTTTTCTCTAAGACAGACCTCTATGAAAAGGTCTGGCAAGAAGACTATGTGGATGATACCAATACCTTGAATGTTCATATTCATGCTCTTCGACAGGAGTTGGCTAAACATGCCAGTGCAGAAACACCGACCATCAAAACCGTCTGGGGCTTGGGCTACAAAATTGAGAAAGCACGAGGTAGTCAATGAAATTAAAAAGTTATATTTTAGTGGGGTATATCATTTCAACACTCCTAACGATTATCGTGGTTTTTTGGGCCATCCAGCGAATGTTAATTGAAGAAAGAGAAATTTATTTCCTAGTGGGTATGACTCTTGTGGCTAGTTTTATCGGTGCTGGGATTAGTCTCTTTCTCCTATCGCCTGTCTTTACTTCATTGGGCAAACTCAAGGAACATGCCAAGCGGGTAGCGGACAAGGACTTTCCATCAAATCTGGAGGTTCAAGGCCCTGTAGAATTTCAACAATTAGGCCAAGCTTTCAATGAAATGTCCCATGATTTGCAGGTCACCTTTGATTCCTTGGAAGAAAGCGAACGAGAAAAGGGCTTGATGATTGCTCAACTTTCGCATGATATCAAGACCCCCATCACTTCGATCCAAGCGACGGTAGAAGGGATTTTGGATGGGGTTATCAAGGAAGGAGAACAGGACCATTATCTAGCAACCATTGGGCGCCAGACGGAAAGACTCAATAAACTGGTTGAAGAGTTGAATTTTTTGACCCTAAACACAGCTAGAAATCAGGTCGAAACGACCAGCAAAGACAGTATTTTTCTGGACCAGCTCTTGATTGAGTGCATGAGTGAATTTCAGTTCTTGATTGAGCAGGAGGAACGAGATGTCCATTTGCAGGTAATCCCAGAGTCTGCCCGGATTGAGGGAGATTATGCCAAACTCTCTCGCATCTTGGTGAATCTGGTCAATAACGCTTTTAAATACTCAGCTCCAGGAACCAAGCTGGAAGTGGTGGCTAAGCTGGAGAAGAACCAGCTTTCAATCAGTGTGACCGATGAGGGACAGGGGATTGCCACAGAGGATTTGGAGAATATTTTCAAACGCCTTTATCGTGTAGAAACTTCGCGTAATATGAAAACAGGTGGTCATGGCTTAGGACTTGCGATTGCGCGTGAATTGGCCCATCAATTGGGTGGGGAAATTACAGTCAGCAGCCAGTACGGTCTAGGAAGCACCTTTACCCTCCTTCTCAACCTCTCTGGCAGTGAAAATAAAGCTTAAAACCCCTTTACAAATCTAGCCATTCATGGTAAAATGGATTTTGTGCGAAATATCAGCAGGAAAGCATGAAGCTCGTCAACAGGTGTCTTATGATAAGTAACCTTGGCTGTTTAGGCGAAGGGCATCTGCACGAATCAGGGCTTTCTAAGTGACTATTTCCACCGAAATATTATTTATATCAGGAGGACATTCACATGTCACGTTATACAGGACCATCTTGGAAACAAGCTCGTCGCCTTGGCCTTTCACTTACAGGTACAGGTAAAGAATTGGCACGTCGTAACTACGTACCAGGACAACACGGACCAAACAACCGTTCTAAATTGTCAGAATACGGTTTGCAATTGGCTGAAAAACAAAAACTTCGTTTCACTTACGGTGTAGGTGAAAAACAATTCCGTAACTTGTTCGTACAAGCTACAAAAATCAAAGGCGGAATCCTAGGTTTCAACTTCATGCTTCTTTTGGAACGTCGTTTGGATAACGTTGTTTACCGTCTTGGTCTTGCGACTACTCGTCGTCAAGCTCGTCAATTCGTAAACCACGGTCACATCCTTGTTGATGGAAAACGCGTTGATATCCCATCATACCGCGTAACTCCAGGTCAAGTGATCTCAGTTCGTGAAAAATCATTGAAAGTTCCAGCTATCCTTGAAGCAGTAGAAGCTACTCTTGGACGTCCAGCATTCGTATCATTCGACGCTGAAAAATTGGAAGGTTCATTGACTCGCCTACCAGAACGCGACGAAATCAACCCAGAAATCAACGAAGCACTTGTCGTTGAATTCTACAACAAAATGCTTTAATTTTAAGAAATATCTTACAGAAAGCCTACAACAGTGGGCTTTTTGCTTTGTCTTAAAATGTTGATTTCTGGGTTTGTTCAGTTATTTGTTCAGTTATAAACTTTTTAGCGCAGTTTCATAGAACGAAACTGCTTTTTTTGCATTCTCTTTTGAGAGGTGACTGTATATATCCATAGTCATAGATAATTGGGAATGTCCTAAACGGTGCTGAAGTTCCTTGTAAGGTATTCCAGAGTTAAGCAAGAGACTAGCGTGAGTATGGCGGAAACCATGAAAACCAATGTTAGGTACGTCAGCACGTTTAAAGTGAGTTCTTAACCTGGTTTGTAGAGTTCTATTATTGGGGTACTCATTTATGAAGTCAGAAAAGACTACAGTTTCAGAGCGCCCAAGTTGCCAAGCTTCTTGTATTTGTCTATGCTTGTACTGCTTCAGCATACTAACAGTCGCTTGATCTATATCGATATCACGATAGCTAGATTTTGATTTAGGACTATTGAGTTCTTGATTGTAGTTTAGTGTTTTTGTGATATGCACAATGGCATTATCTAAGTCAATATCAGACCATGATAAAGCTAAAGCTTCATTGATACGACAACCAGTAGCAAGTAGAAACTTATAAAGTGTTATCTCATAATAATAGCGATACCTACTTACATCCAGAGTATCTAAGTATTTAAGAAAGCTTTTTAATTCATCATTATCAAAGTGCTTTACTTTTTCTCGCTTTTCTTTTTGTATGTTGCGAGGTAATATTACCTCACGAGCAGGATTAAACGGTATAGCTTGCATGACTACACCATACTGTAAAATACGCTTATTTAAAGCGTGTAAGCTATCGTAGTATAGAAAAGCGCCTTCTTCCCCTTTATTGGTTTTGTCAGCAAGTTTATTGACTACATTTTGAATAAGTGGAGTAGTTAGTTTATCCAACTTATAAGAGCCAAATAAGGGCAAGATATGATTATCTAGCAGTCTTCTAACGTTTAATTGTGTGTTAGGTTTTACTGTATGCTTGTAACTTTCCCACCATAAGGAAGCTAGTTCCTTGTAGGTAGTAATATTAGAAGCCTGGAATCTAGTAGATCCATTTTGTAAAAAAGCAATTTCAGCTTCTTTTGTCTTTTGCTTAACTTCTTTTTTTGTTCTCCCTGTTATGTTTGTCTTTACATCTTTTCCAGTTACTTTATCAACACCAAGATAGACATTAGCACGATATACTATTGAACCGTCTTTTTTGGTGATTTGTTTTATTTGCATAGTATTCCTTTCCATCAGCAGGCAAGCAATTAGAAAAGGTTTTGAGTTTATACCATGCTAGGAGCTACGAGAAGCCCTCTATTTTCGATTTTAAGCAGTCAGACGGCAAATTGTACCAGATAAGAAAATAAAGCGATTATGGAGCTTATATAGTGATTATCGATTTTATATTAGTCATCATAATCTTTATGAAGAACAGGATTATCAGCTAATGAGGAAATTATTGTACTAATAGCTTCCCTTTCTTTATTGTCTAGTGTTAAAAAATCAATAATAGTAATTTTAGTCTTATCAGGAAAGGTCATTAGACCCGCAAGAAATCTTCCGATATTTGAATCAGCATAGTCTTGCATTCCTTTTAACATAAGATCTTTTTTTTCTTGATTCCAATTTTTAAATTCTTCTTTAGCAAATCTTCTATGTCCATAATAGTCTGTGATTTCTCTAAGGTTTTCTATTACGGTATCCCTTACTTTTTCACCACGAGTTAGCGCCAACAAACCATATCCTGCGAAATCTACTGGGGATTCCATGTTATCACTATATTTCTCTAGAGTAGAGGTTAGGTAGGTTGTTCTTCTTTCGTCTTCCCCTAAAAGATATCCAACATTTACCCCGAAATATTCTGCAAGTAGTAGAGCAGGTTTTGATTTGATTTCATTATTTGGATTTTCCCAATTTTGATAAGTTCGTAAAGTAATATCCAAACCTAGTTCTTTTTTTATAATATCTTCGTAAAATTCTTTTTGGGAGAATCCTTTTTCTATTCTAAGTTTTTTTAGATTATTTTTAGGTGTTTGTTTTTCCATTAGTTATCCTCTTATACGTTTATCTAAAGTATAACATAGTAGAGAGAAAAAATAAAATCATAGACGAAAAAAATTTCATTTATCGCTTGACAACGAAAATAAATTCGTTTATAATTCAAGGTGTGATGAAAAAACTTTCGTCTAAATCAAGATTTTTTAGAAAGGAGTGAGTTGATAATGTTATTAACAATAGAACATGCAAAAAAAGTTCGTCGAAAACGAGGGGAGCTTCAGCTTGGAAAAGTTCAGTTGGCCAAGAAACTAAAAATTACACCTCCTACTCTAGCAAAAATTGAAGCTGGCAACTACGATGCACCTAAGCGCATTTACGAAAGTGTGATAGAGTGGCTTTTAGAAGATTATTAGAAAGGAGCGAACCAATCGCAATACTACTCTACATTTACAGATTTCTCATGTGGTGCTTTACCACTGGGGATTGATAAACGGATCTAGCTAAATATTTGCTAGTGTAATTTGCTTGCTACCTATAGCAGTATCAAGGGTTTGTGGGGGTTCATATTCTCCGATTTTACCCTACTTTAATGCTTTACCTTGGTACTGTTTTAGGTGGCAAGCATGAGCAACAAGAAGAAAGGAGCGAACCAATGGAATTGGTTTATATGGACGGCAAGAAAGAGCCGTATACACTGAGCAGTATCGTTGCAGAATGCGCTGAAATTAAGCACAGACATTTGAAGATTTTGCTGAATAAGCACCGAGAGGACTTTGAAAGCTTCGGAAAGGTGCAATTTAAAATTTCACCTTCAGAGAGTGGGCAAAATGTACGGGATTATATTTTGAACGAGCAACAAGCAACATTGCTGATTACTTACTTACGAAATACAGAACCCGTAAAAGAGTTTAAGAAGAACCTTGTCAAAGCCTTCTTTGAAATGCGTGATGAACTTTCTAAGCGTTATCTTCAAAGAGAACTGGAAAAACCAAAGCGTAAAACCTTAACTGAAGCTATCCAAGCATGGGAGAAAGCACCTCAGCATGCCTATAGCACTCTTACAAACCTACTGCTAAAGGGAGCGACTGGGAAAAACAAAGCCCAACTCATGCAAGAGTGAGAAAGTGAAAACGGTATTGACAGTTTAACAAGCGCGGAACTGACAAACTATCAGCGTTTGGAAGATATGGCAATAGCGATGATCAACTTGAATATGAGATATTCAGAAATTAAAGAACTAATTTTTAAAGCATAGGAGTATAGAAAATGGAAAATGATTTTAAGACAGTTACAAATGCCAAGGGGTTAGAAATTCCTAAGTATTCCAAGGATTTTAAAAAGCTGGTTGAGAAAGACAGACAACTAGCCGAATATCTTTGTATGAACTACGAGGATTTGGACAGTGAAGACCTGGGCTCATTTCTTGAGACAGTAGAGCAGGGATTCAGTTGGATTCTAGATCTTATTGAAAGTAAAGACTTGCTTTATAAACCAAAGTCAGGTAGTAATCATGCAAAAAGAAAATAAAAAAATCACTTGCTCAAATTTTAGACGAGGCGAGCAAGCGACAGGATAAAAGGTATACGTTTTTTAACGTACCTTGATTATAGCATGAAAATGCTACTGAAGCAATAACCAATAGCAGGCAAGCAATTAGAAAAGGTTTTGAAATCAAGCGCTGACAGGGTGATTCTAAGGCCTTGTTTAGCTGAAAGATGGGTAATTACTCACGAAACACCACTACAAGCGTTCGCCAACTTGGGGCAATCGCCCAGCGTTTGGAGTGGTGAAGTATACCATATAGAAAACAGGCAAGAAAAGGCACAGGAAAACAATATGACATTAAACATAAAGGAAATTCAAGAGCAAGGGAGCAGACTTGGAGATGTGCTTCCAAGAATTGAATTAGTAAGACAGTTGAGCAATTCGCTGATAATGGCGAAAAATAACGGAGTAGATACTGATATCTTATCTGGACAGATGGCAGAGGGGTTAGGCGTTATTCGTGACCAGATGGAACAACTCTATAGAGAGTTGGACGGGATTGCAGTTTATCTCCTTAATTGTGAGAATTTTGAAGAATTGGGGTACAAGTCAGATGAAAATTCCAGATGTAATGAAAATGACTCAAGTAGAAATTGATGATTTTATGGCCGATTTAAAGGTTAACAATCCAAATTTATTCCAGTTTATTATTGATTTTTTAGATAAAAAAATATCTATCAAGGAAGTTGAAGCTTTCCAAAAGATGGAACATCAAGCCCAACAGTTATATATCAAGAATTACAAAGCGAGGGCATAGCATGAATGAACTAGATTTAAGCAATACACAGGCGCTTATTTTTACCGTGATTTTGATTGGCTTTCTAATTTACCTAAACCATCGAGACCGCAAAAAGAGCGCCCAACTGGAGCGAGAAAACAGGAAACTGGGAGAAAGTCCTAGAGAGAGTTTAAGCCCAGATTATGGGCGGTATATCCAGCTTGCAGGTATCAATAAACAAGGAGCGATTAAATGACTTGTGAAGTAAATTTATATACTGATTTTAAAGAGAAGCTAGATAAGTCCAGCTTAACTAAAGAGACTTTTATAAATTTGTATATAGGTAATATAAAAAATCTATCAACAATTTTAGGAATATTAGATAATCAACTTTCGGATAAAGAGATAAGATACAAGGTTCTTAAAACTATTGAGATGATTATAAAGGATCAGGAAGATATTTTACATAGGGCAATAAAAGGGCAAATGATATTTCATAAACCAGCCTAGAAAACGAGGAATAGAATGAATTTTACACTGAAAGGGGTGGAAGGATATGTTTAGTTTGAGTAAAGAAAGCGAACATGATTTGACTAATAGAATAAGCACAGTAGTAGAAAACTATCTAGCAGTCCGAGAAAGACCTAAACCACGACTAACTGGTTTAATGTCAGCACAGGAAGCCATGGACGAGTTAGATATAAAATACAAAACCTTGCAAAAGTGGGAAGGTGCAGGACTAAGACGTTACCAACCACCACTAGAAGATACTAGAAAAGTCTATTACAAAGTTACGGATATTTTGAAGTTTCTGGGGGTAGATGATGGCAAAGACTAAAATATATTTTTGGTTAAAAGTTGATAAGAAGTTTTTTGATAATCTTTTTATTAAACGACTGAAAAATATGCCTGGTGGCTACACTATGACAGTGATTTATATCCGTCTTATGTTGGAAAGTTTAGAAGATGATTGTATTTTGTACTATGAAGGCTATTTTGATAGTTTGGTACAGGAATTAGCTTTAAAACTAGATGTTTCTGAAGATGATATCAATATGACGGTTGCATATTTTACAAAATGCGGACTGATTCAGATAGACGATGATGGACACGCTACATTATCGCAAGCAAAAGCTATGGTAGAAAGTGAAACAAACTGGGCAAAATATAAACGTGAACAGCGTAAACAAGCCCAAAATATGGTAAGGTTGGAGAGTGTCCAAGATAGTGGGACAGTTTCCAACTCATGTCCAACAGAGATAGAGATAGAGAAAGAGAATAGAGTTAATAGTAAGAGTAATAATTTATATTTAGATAATATATTGTCGGGAAATACCGACTTCACTTTTCCTACTTGGCTTGAAGAAACAGCTATAAAAGATTTAGAGAAAACAAAACATAAAGAACTTTGGATTCCTATTGCTTATCTGAATCAAGTAGCTAATAAGCGGTATAAGTTTGTTGATAAGACAAAAAGGCTTTTACTAGCACGATTCAAAGAAGGCTATACACTTGAAGATTTTAAGCAGGTGATAGATATTAAAACGGCAGAATGGAAGGATAGTCCTGAATTTTCTAAATACCTTAGACCAGAAACAATTTTCGGATCTAAGTTTGACGGTTATTTGAATCAAAAGCCTAAAACCATAAAAGGGAAGTCTGAGGATAACTTCCCAGACCTACCATTTTAGGAGTTGCAAAGATGAAGGAACAATTTAAAGAGTTCAATAACAAAAAAATATCGGATAAAGTTTGTGATGTTCACCAGGTAAATTACTGGGAAATTTCTATACCTGTAGTAGGGAGTTCAGAAAGAAAAATACAACCATTTTGTCCAGAGTGTGTGAAGGGGGAGATTAAACAAAAAGAGAAAGACCTATTACAGCAGTTTGATGATAGACAAACGTATTTTAAAACTTATGATGTATTAATGCGTGATAGTACAATTCCTAAAGAGTTAAAGGGAGCGACATTTGATAATTTCTTTGTTAAGACGACAGAGGAGCGTCAGATGTTAGAGTTTGTAAAGGGGCAAGCCCAGAAGTACCTTGCAGGTATGACAGGAAATACTTTAATCAGCGGTAGCACAGGAATAGGAAAAAGTCATTTATCGCTTGCCCTGGCCAAAGAAATCAATGAGAGTTTCAGAGAGAAGAACGATCCTAAGAGTGTCTTATTTGTCAGCTTAACCGAGATTATCAAGCAGATAAAAGAAGGTTGGGCTTATGGAAGAAATGCAAACTTAACAGAGTATGAGGCGGTTAAAAAGCTAGTTGATGTTGATTTTCTGATCATCGATGACCTTGGGGCAAAAAATGGAACAATCACTCCTAAGAGCGACTGGGAACAGGATTTCTTGTTTGATATTATCAATAATCGAGAAACTACGATTTTCAACACGAATCTAGATAGCAGTGAACTGCGAACGGTTTACAATGCTAGAAACTCAAGTAGAATTTTGAAAGGTTTAGAGGGGAACACTTTTAAGGCTTTCACAATCAAAGATAAGCGATATACGATTAACACAGTGAGAGGAAAGAAAGGTTAATAGATATGGATGAAATGAAATTTTCAACAGAAAAAGGCTTTATTGTCTACGAAAAATGTGGTATAATAGAGATAGAAAAAGTTCCAAGATTTGGAGAGATAACTTTAGTCTACTCAGATGGGAAATTTACTCATCTAGTCAAAAAAGAAACTAAAAAATAAGTCTATTGAGAACAACTCAGGGACATACCGTAAGCATATAATGCTAGTGGTATGTCCCTTTTTGTTATGTGACTATTAGTCCGTCTCGCTCCGTTAGGTGAGAGACAAAAAAACCACCCGCTATGCGGGTGCGCGTCGAAGGTTATACCAAAAAAACTCCGAACGCGATACAATAAAGGTGTTCAAGCCAATTGTAAAGCGAAAGGAGAAAAATATGGCACAAAAGGCTCATAGTTTATCGCACACAAAGTGGCACTGTAAGTATCACATTGTGTTCACCCCTAAGTATAGACGAAAAGTTATATATAATCAA